>JBJONS010000387.1:0-7119 GCA_046051725.1 Pseudomonadota bacterium
GCGCAGCGCGGCTCCCTGCACCCTCGGGGAGCTGGGCTGCTCCTCCCCTCCCCTTGCCTAGGCTTCGCGCACCACGACCCCCGCCGTGCGCAGCCCATCGAGGGCCCGCGCCACGTCGCCGGTCTGCAGCTCGACGCCCCGGCAGCCCGGCAGCCACAGCTCGACCTCAAAACCGAGCGCGGCCGCGTCGCGGGCGGTGTACTGCACGCAGTAGTCGGTGGCGACGCCGACCACGACGAGGTGGCGCACGCCGCGCCCGCGCAGCCAGGCGGCGAGCCCGGTGTCGCCGCGGCGGCCGTTGTCAAAGAAGCCCGAGTAGCTGTCGACCCGCGGGTCCTGGCCCTTGCGAAAGACGGCCGTCAAGCGGTCGAGCGGCAGACCGTCGACGAGCTCGGCCCCGCGGGTGCCGGCCACGCAGTGGTCGGGCCACATGACCTGGGGGAGGCCGTCGAGCTCCCGCAGCTCTCCTGGATGGGCGCCGGGGTGCGAGGAGGCGAAGCTGCCATGACCCGGGGGGTGCCAGTCTTGGGTGGCGACCACGGTCGAGAAGGCGTCGAGGCGCTCGACGATGAGCGGCAGCAGGGCGTCGGCGCCGGGCACGCCCAGCGGCCCTCCCGGCATGAAGTCGTTCTGCAGATCCACGATGACGAGGGCGCTCTCGCGCGAATCGGACTCCATCGCTCCTCCTTGGGGCCGGCGGCCCCGCAGCGATCACACGCACCGATCACAAGAAGATGCCGGCTCCGCGGTTGGCGAAGGCCTCGGCGTCGAAGCGGTACAGGCGGGCGGCGCGGTGGGCCACGCCCCGCTGGGTCAGGCCGGTGTCGCGCAGCAGGTCGCTGGCCAGGGCCTTGCGGCGGAAGTTGCGCTTGTCGAGCGGCCGCCCGAGGATGGCCTCGTAGAGCGCCTGGAGCGCGCCGAGGCTAAACGCCTCGGGCAGCAGGTTGAGGCCGACCGGCTCGGACCGGGTGAGCGCGAGCAGGCGCGCGTGGCCAGCGTGGAGCACCTCGGCGTGGTCGAAGGCCAGATCGGGCAGCGCGCCCATCGTGGCCCAGGCGGCCTCGGCGGCGTCGGTGTCGGCGTGAGGCACGTGATCCTCGACGCGGACCAGGCCCATGAACGCCACCGACAGCACCGGCCCGCGCGGATCGCGGCCCGGCGCCGAGAAGGCCCCGAGCTGCACGAGCGGGTCGGGGCGGACCCCGGCCTCTTCGGCCAGCTCGCGCACCACCCCTTGCTCGAGGGTCTCGCCGGCGCGGAGAAAACCGCCCGGCAGGGCCCAGCGGCCCAGGAAGGGCTCAGCGCCCCGGCGGATGAGCAGCACCTTGAGAGCGCCCTCACTGACGCCAAAGAGCACCGCGTCCACCGCGACGGGGAAGCGGTCGGGCCCCGACCAAGCGCCGCTCACTGGGCCTCCAGATCCGCGACCCGGCGCTCGAGATCCCGCAGCTCGACGGCGTAGTTGCCGCAGAGGATCGGGAAGCGGCACCAGGTCTTGGGGTCGAGGTTCTCGTCGTCGACGTGGAAGGCCGGGGCGAAGCGCTCGCGCTTCCACTGGTTGCGGACCCAGAGCTGAAAGAAGCGCCGGACCCAGGCGCCGAGCTGGCGCGGAGGGTGGGCGGGCAGCCGCGCGCAGAGCCGGGTCCAGACCTCGACCGGGCCGTCCTTGTCGCGGATCGCCATGCGCTCGATCGCGTCGAGCACCGGGTAGGGCATCAGATCGGCCTCGTCGGTCTGGCCCTCTGCAGCCGGGCGCAGCTCGGCGGTGGGCTGCTGGACGTTGATCACGTGCAGCGCCGGGGTGGGCCCGAGCTCGGGCAGGCCCTCGACCTCGGCCCAGCGCAGCCAGCGCCGCAGCGCCGCCTTGTCGATGCCGGCGATCGGCGACAGGCCGCCGCAGGTGTCGCCGTCCATGGTGGCGTAGCCGACCGCCGCCTCGGAGCGGTTCGAGGTCGCCAACAGCAGCTTGTTTTCAATATTGGCCAACATCCACGCGCCCGGCGCGCGGGCGCGGGCCTGGATGTTCTGCAGCGTGATGTCGTCGGTCTCCCACCGCAGGGGCCGGCCGATCGCCCCGCTGGCCAGCGCGATGTAGCCCTCGACCAGGGCGTCGACGCTCCACTCGTGGTGCCGGGCGCCGACGGCGGCGGCCACCGCCTCTGCCGCGCTGCGCGTGACCTCGCCGCTGTGTTGGGTCGACTGGTAGACCGTCGTCAACATCCGGCCGACCAAGGCGCGGGGGTCCGCGCAGCCCTCGACGCCGGGCACGTAGGCGAAGCGGGCGCGCAGCGCGTCCATCCCGAGCTCGTGGGCGGCGAGCTGCAGGCTGGCCGCGCAGAGCACCGAGACGGCCGCCGAGTCGGCGCCGCCCGACAGGCTCACCACCCAGCCCGCCGACCGGCTTTTGCGCGTGTAGTCGTGCAGGGCCAGCGCGAGCGCGCGGGTGAAGACCGCGTCGGTGTGCTCGTGCTCGTCGGGCTGCTCTGCCGCGCTGGGGCCATCGGGCGCCGGGTGCCCCCAGGGGAAGGGCTGGTCGAGGCAGGCGTCGTCCTCGATGACGCTCTGGGTGCGGAAGCTCGAGGTGCGGGCCCGTCGGGTGCGGTCGAGGTCGACGTCGACAGTGGCCGCCACCACGCTGACCTCGGCGAAGCTCAGCCGCGCGCCGCGGGCGACCAGCGCCCCGCCGGTCGCGATGCGGCAGCCGCCATCGTAGATGACCCGGCCCGACTCATTGCCCATCAAGTTGGCCAACACATAGGTCACGCCAAAGGCCCGGCTGCCTTCGAGCACAAACCGGTCGCGGACCGCCTGCTTTCCGAAGGCGAAGTGGCTGGCGCTGGGGTTGAGCACCACGTCGACGCCGCGGGCGGCCAGCTCGGCGCCCGGGCGCCGGGCCACCCAGGCCTCTTCGCAGATCTCGAAGCCCACCCGGACACCGCCGAGGTCGATGATGCGATCACCGATGGGCACGTCGTTCCCAGCGAGGGGCCCGAACATGACCCGGTGGGTCGCCCGGCCGCCCTCGGGCCAGGGCTTGAACCACCGCGGCTCGTAGTGCACGCCGTCGCCGGCGAGGTGCCGCTTGCAGAAGAGGCCGAGCAGCGCGCCATCCACGAGCATCGCGACCGCGTTGAACAGCGCGCCGCCATGCAGCACCGGCAGGCCGACGGTCACCGCGAGGCCCCGGGTGGCCGGCAGCAGCCGGGCGAGCAGATCCCAGCTCGACTCGAGCACGCTCGGGCTGTGAAAGGCGTCCTCGCAGCCGTAGCCAGACAGGCAGAGCTCGGGCAGGCACAGCAGCCGCACGCCTTGGGCGCGCGCGGCGTCGATGGCCTCGCGCACGCGGCGCTCGTTGCCCTCCCAGTCCATCGGCGTCTGGTTGAGGCTGGCGGCCCCCACGCGGATGAGGCGCATCAGGCACCCCCCTTGGCGCCGCGGGCGGCGGCGATGAGGGCGGCCTTGCGGTCGGCCACCTGCGGGCTCAGCTCGACCCGGGCGCGGCCCCCGCCGGCCCGCAGCGCAGGGGGGAGGCGGGCGAGGCCGGCCGCCGCGCGGGCCCGGGCGAGGGTGATCGGCTGGGGCGGCTCGACCCGCTGGCCGCCGCGCAGGGCCGGCACCAGCAGCTCGTGGTCGTCGGGGTGCCCGCCGGTCGGGGCCGGGTCGCGCTCGTCCCAGATGAGATCACCGTCAATCAGGCCCGTCTCGGGGTCGAGGCGCCGCCGCAGCCGCAGCAGGCCCGGGGTGCTGACCTTGGCGGGCTGCTCGCTGAGCTTCACCCGGTCTTCCCAGCTGCCGTCGGCCGCGCGCAGGGCGCCGAGCTTGTAGACGCCGCCCAGGGCCGGCTGGTCGTGGCCGGTGGCGAGCCGGGTGCCGACGCCCCAGACCGCGATCGGGGCGCCGGCGGCGCGCAGGCGCGTGATCTCGTGCTCGTCGAGGTCATTGCTGGCGATCACCGCCGCGTCGGTGAAGCCAGCGGCGTCGAGCAGGGCCCGGGCGCCCTGGGCGAGGCCGAGCAGATCGCCGCTGTCGAGCCGCACCCCGAGCAGGCGCTGGCCGCGGGCCTGCAGCCAGCGCCCGACCTCGATCGCGTTGCGGACGCCGTCGAGGGTGTCGTAGGTGTCGACCAAGAACACGCAGTTGTTGGGCAGGGCCTCGGCGTAGGCGCGGAAGGCGGCCGGCTCGTCGCCGAAGACCATGACCCAGGCGTGGGCGTGGGTGCCGCGCACGGGCACGCCGAAAAGACGCCCAGCGAGGACGTTGCTGGTGGCGTCGGCCCCGCCGATGTAGGCCGCGCGGCTGGCCGACAGGCCGCCGTCGATGCCCTGGGCGCGCCGCAGGCCGAACTCGAGCACCGTGTCGTCGCCGGCGGCGAGGCGGATGCGCGCCGCCTTGGTGGCGATCAAGGTCTGGAAGTTCAGGATGGTGAGCAGCGGGGTCTCGAGGAGCTGGGCCTGGGCCAGGGGCCCGCGGACCCGCAGCAGCGGCCCGTGCGGGAAGACCACCGAGCCCTCGGGCACCACATCGACGTCGCAGCGCATGCGCTGGGCGCCCAGCCAGTCGAGGAAGGGGCGCGCGAGCAGGCGGTCGCCGTCAGCGCCGACCAGATCGTCGAGGTAGGCCAGATCCTCGTCGTCGAAGCGCCAGGCCTCGAGCAGCTCGAGCGCGGTCTCGGCCCCCGCCGCGACCGCCCAGCCGCCGCCGAAGGGCGCGGTGCGGAAGTGCAGGTGGAAGACCGCCTCGCGATCCGCGAGGCCGGCGGCGTGGTAGCCCGCGGCCATCGTGATCTGGTACAAGTCGGTGAGGAGGCCGAGCCCGCCGCTGTAGAGGCCGCCGTGCACGCCCAGGCGGGGGCCAGAAGCGCCCGCGGCCGGGCCGGCGGTGTGGGGTTCGGGAGCGGGAGCGGATCGGGTCATGGGGCCTCCGGGCAGCGGCGCCGGCGCGGAGCCGGCTTCGTGTCAACAGCACACTAACCACCGGCGCGGCCGCCGGGGAGAAATTGCAGGGCTTGTCCGAGGGGGGCTCTGCCCGTGCGGACCCCGAGCCGATCCGCCGGCGGTAGGCTCGGCCCGCCGTCGGGTGCACCGCGCCCCGCGCCCCGCGCGGCACACCGAAGACTCGCTGAGGCGAAGCGATGAGCTGGTTCTCCAGGACCCCCAAACCATCGGAGCCCACCGAAGACGTGGTGGCGCTGCGGGACGGCGTGGTCGTCCTGCTTGAGGCCGTCAAGGACCTGCTCGGCGCGGGGCGGGCCGAGCGGGCCGAGCGCCTCGCCGAGCGCCTCGCGCGCCTGCCGCCGCCGACCGGGCTGGTGCGCGAGCTCAAGCAGATCCGCAGCGAGCTGCTGCTCGGCGCGGGCGACCGCATCGGCGACGACGCGGTCGACGGGCGGGATCTCAGCCGGTTGACCGAGCAGCTCGCCGCGACCATGGCCGCGACCGCGCTGGTCCACAGCGGCCTCGACGCGCGGCTCGCCGCGCTCCGCCAGTCGATCCCGCGGCGCATCACCCGCCCCGAGGTCGACCGCCTGGTCGCTGATCTCAGCGAGATCGCCGAGTCGAGCCAGTCGATCCGCAAGCGGACCATCGAGGATCGCAACGAGCTGGCCGGCCTGCTCAAAGAGATGGGCAAGCGCCTGTCGGAGGCGGACGAGGCGTCGGGTCAGCTCGGCCTCTCGTTGGCGATGGTCGCCGACTCGCTGGTGCGGGAGCCCCTCCCCGACGAGCTGCGCAGCGTGCGGGCCGCGCTGATCGCCCGGGTCGAGCGCCTCGGCCAGGACGCGGGCGCCCTGCGGACCCAGCTCGCCCGGGCCAAGGACCGCAGCCGGGCCCTCGAAGACATGGTGCAGCAGCAGCAAGAAGAGCTGCTGGACGTCAAAGCCAAGGCCGCCCTCGATCCGCTGACCGGCGCCTGCAACCGCGGCGCCTTCGACAAGGCGCTGGCGACCCTCACCCGCCGCGCCACGCTGGCGAGCAGCCCGCTCAGCCTGATCTTCCTCGACATCGACCACTTCAAGCGGGTGAACGACAGCTGGGGTCACCCCGCAGGTGACCAGGTGCTGATCGGCGTCGCCCGGGTCATGGAGGAGCAGGTCCGCGACGGTGACGTGGTGGCGCGGATCGGCGGAGAAGAGTTCGCGCTGCTGCTCCCCGGCGCCTCGCTCCCGGTCGCCCGCGCGGTCGCCGAGCGGGTCCGGCAGGGGCTGGCCGCGACCAGCTTCCCCGAGCCGGCCACCTCAGTGCGCGTGACGGCCAGCTTCGGGGTCGCGCTCCACGTCCCCGACGAGACCCCCAAGTCCTTGATGCGGCGCGCGGATCAAGCGCTCTACGGCGCCAAGAACGAGGGCCGGAACCGGGTCAAGGTCTCGGAGCCCCGCACCGGCGGCTGAGCGGACCCGGGCGGACCCCTGGGGATCCATCGCCCATCGCGGACATCTTGTGTCCGCAACCAACGTGCGCGCCGCTGGTCCCTGGAATAAGCGGGCGGTCGAGGTGCCCGTGTCCCCCGCCGCTGATCCATCCCCGGTGCCCGCCCAGGGCTTTGTGCACCTGGTCAACCGCAGCCAGTACAGCCTGCTCGACGGCGCGATGGGCCCGGCCGAGCTGGCCGAGCGGGCCGCCCAGCTCGGCATGAAGGCGGTCGGGCTGACCGACACCTGCAACCTCTACGGCGCGTTCGAGTTCTACAAAGCGGCCAAAGACGCCAAGATCGACCCGGTGGTCGGCAGCACGCTGTGGATCTCGCCCGGCCCGCTGGCCGAGATCCAGCGCGACGGCCCCGACGACGGCTTTC
The DNA here is from genome assembly GCA_046051725.1 of Pseudomonadota bacterium. Lineage (GTDB taxonomy): Bacteria > Myxococcota_A > UBA796 > UBA796 > UBA2385 > JAEUKK01. The sequence goes on from JBJONS010000387.1 coordinate 6,790, forward strand.
ACCTCACGCTGCTCATCGAGGGCGAGGGCGGCCCGGCCAACCAGAAGTGCGCCGGGTACAAAAACCTCTGCAAGCTCATCACCGACGCCATCTTCACGGGCATGCACTACCGCCCGCGGGTCGATCTGCCGCAGCTGCAGGCCCGATCGGCGGGCTTGGTCTGCCTGACCGGGGGCCTCAACGGCCCGCTGGGCTGCCTCGCCAGCGGCCAGCCCGGCGCGATCGACCAGGCGCGGGCCCACTTGACCACCCTGGCCGCCATCTTCGACAAGCGGCACCTCTACGTCGAGCTGCAAGACTACGGCCTTCCCGGCCAAGACGCGGTCAACG
>JBJONS010000388.1:0-4433 GCA_046051725.1 Pseudomonadota bacterium
AAGACCGTCCCGCTGCGGGTGCCCGCCAACGCCGAGATCGTGATCGAAGGCTACGTCTCCCACGAGGCCGGGCCCATCGGCTGGGACCCGCGCCGCCCGGACGCGGGCCCGCTCGGGCCGGGGGCCGTCTTCGAAGGGCCCTTCGGGGACCACACGGGCTTCTACTCGATGCCCGACCGTTACCCGGTCGTGACGGTCACCGCGATCACGATGCGCGAGCGCCCGATCTACCCGACGACCATCGTGGGGCTGCCGCCCCAAGAAGACTACTGGCTCGGCAAGGCGACCGAGCGGGTGATGGGCGCGCTCCTCAAGGTCGTGATCCACGACGTCGCCGACTACGACCTGCCGATGTTCGGGGCCTTCCACAACAACGCCTCCGTGCGCATCCACAAGGCGTACCCGCTCCAGGCGCGGCGCTTGATGCACGCCATCTGGGGCACCGGGCAGATGGCCTGGACCAAGTCCGTCTTCGTGGTGACCGACGAGGTGGACGTGCACGACCCGGCGGCGGTGCTCGAGGCGGTGGCCCGGCGCTGCCGCCCGTCGCGCGACCTGGAGCGGGTGCTCGGCCCGGTGGACATCCTGGACCACGCCGCCCCCGCCGTCGGAGCGGCCCACAAGCTCGGCTTCGACGCCACGCCGCGTTGGCCCGGCGAGTCGGCCAATGGCGTCGCGGCCCCGGCCCCCGACGACGACCGTCGCCTCGGCACGCCGCTGGACGCGCGGGCCCACCTCCAGCGCCTCCGTCGATTGCCCGGCGTGCTCGACGCGGCGATCCCGGTCCCCGGGTGGGTGTTCTTGCGCGCGGACCGCGGCCACGGCGAGCCCGAGCGGGCGGGCCTGGGCGCGCAGGTGCGGGACGCCGCGCTGCCGCTGGACCCGGCGGCGGACGGCGCCGGCGCGCTGCCCTACCTCGTGGTGGTGGGGCGTGAGGTCCGGCTGGACGACGCCGTGGAGCCCTTCTTCCACTGGCTCGCCAACGCCGACTTCGGGCGCGACCTCCGCGTCCTGGGAGACCGCGCGGGCTTCGACGCCACGCCGCGCACCCCCGCGGACACCACGCCCGGCTGGGAGGTGCGCCCGTGGCCGCCCGTGGTGGCGCACACGACGGAGCAGCGCGGTCTCGCGCTGGCGCGCCGCCGCACCTGGGGCCTCGCGGGGGACGAGTCCGCCCCCGACCTGCCGACGGAAGAATCTCCCCGCTGAGCGCGCGGCGCCCGGGCCGCGCCGCCCGCCGGGGGGCGCTCAGTGGCTGCCGGCGCTCGCGTAGAGCAGGCCGAGGAAGCCAAAGCCGACCGCGAACCCGAAGATCCACGCGAACAGCCCCGGGTGCTTGGACAGCGGGTCGGTGAAGGTGCGCGGGTCCTGGGAAGCCATGGTCTCTCCGTGACGGGCGGCGGGCCTCCCCGGCGCCGGCGCCGCCCACAAGGCGCCCAGCGTGGGGTGGGCGAACACACACAGCCAGGCGCGCGTCAGCGCCCGGCGCAGCGCACGCAGGTGGTGGCCTCGGGCAGCGCGGTGAGGCGCCGCGGGTCGATGGTGTCGCCGCAGGTCGCACACACGCCGAAGGAGCCGTCGTCCATGCGCTGCAGGGCCGATTCGAGGGCCCGCAGGCGCTGCCGCCCGCTCTCGTCGAGGGCCTCCAGGACCTCGTCGTTCTCGGTCTCGGAGACGCGGTCGGCGAAGTCGTCGGACAGCTCGCGGTCGGCGTTGCGGAGGTGGGCGCCGACCCGGGCCTGGCGCTGGCGAAGGGAGTGAAGCTCGGACTCGAGATGCTGGCGAAGGTCGCTGGACATGATGCCTCCGCTGCCCGTTCAATCAAGAACCGTGCCAGCGTCGCGCCCCCGCGCCCCAAGCCGCTGCCGGGATGCAAATGTCGGGTCAAAGCGCTCGCCCAATCCGCCGCTTCGCTTGACCCGGCCCCCGTGCAAGGGCTATCTCTTTCCTTCGAATCCCGAGATCCCGCTGGAGTTCCCATGTCCCGATGGCTCGTCACCCAGGGAGACCGTCAGTTCTCCGCGGCAGACCTCGCGGAGCTGAAGGGTCTCGCGGCGCAGGGCAAGCTCGGGGCCGGCGACATGATCCAGCCGCCCGGCGCGAGCGATTGGCTGTACGCCTCGGAGCTGCCGGAGCTGCAGGGCGTGCTCAAGCGCAGCCGCCCCTCCGACGACGACCTCCCCGCGCGCAAGAGCCTGCCGGTCGCCCCGTTCGCGATCCTGGCGGCGGTGGTCATCGGCGCGGCCGGCTTCTTCGGCTGGCGCTCCTTCGTCCAGATCCAGTCCTCCTCTCTGGAGATCCTCGGCGAAGACGGCCTCGCGCTCACCGAGATGCTCGTCACGGCCGATCCGGCCCCCCTCTACGCCGCGCCCGAGGCCGGGGGGTCCCCGGCGGGCCAGCTCGCCAAGAACGACAAGGTGCAGCTGCTCGCCAAGCGCGGGCCCATGTACCAGGTCAAGGACGCGAGCGGCCGCGAAGGGTGGGTCACGGCCGAGAGTGTGATTCCGGGCTACTTCTTCGCAGACCAGAAGGTGCGCGAAGACTACGACCCCATCTACAACCCGGACCGCTACCTCGTCGTCAAGAACGCCTCGTGGATGCAGCTGCCGGACGACGAGAAGCAGAACGTCACCGTCTTCTCCTTCCTCTTGCAGAACAAGTCGAAGTTCGAGATGACCGACATCGTCGTGCGCGCCACCATCCGCGACAAGAACGACAAGGTCCTGGAGCAGAAAGAGATCAACCTCGAGGGCGGTGTGGCGCGCTACAGCGGCGCCATGGTCGGCACCCTCCAGCCGGATCCCAAAGACAAGGCGGGCACCTCGCGGCTGATGACCTCGGACGCCTTCAACGCGCTGCTGAAGTCCGACCCGGACCTCCAGCTCCGCTGGTCCGACGGCATCGAGGTCCCCATGAACGGCGGGGACTTCCACGAAGCCACCATCGACATCGTGCAGGTGCGCGCGATCGCCCGCAAGCTCGAGTAGGGGGTGCGCCCGAGCTTCGTGGCCCTCGTCGTCCCCGACGTCGCCGAGGCCGCGCGCTTCTGCACCGAGGGCCTGGGGCTGCGGCCGGGGCGCAGCGCGACGGACTGGGCCTTCTTCGATTTTGGCAGCCTACAACTCGCAGTCTGGAGCGTCGCGGCCTGGCGGCACGAGACCGGCCTGGACGCGCCGCCGCCCGCGGGCGCCACCACCCTCTCCATCAACCACGGGGACCGGGCGGCCTGGGACGCGGCGGTGGACCGCGCCATCCATGCGGGTGCCGTGGTGCTGCGACGCGCGGCCGCCGCCGGGCCGCTGCCCGACCGGGTGTGGCTGCGGTGCCCGGCGGGTCATGTGTGGGAGCTCGCGCTCGATCGGGCTCCCACCCACAAAGCATCGGTGTGATACCGGACGATCATGAAGCCATCCTGTTCTGGTCGCCGCGACGGTCCTTCGGCCACCAGTGGAAACACAGGCTCCGTCGGATGAGGTCAGGCTGGCGTCCGAGCGCGAGGACACGGTCGTTCCAGACGTCCACGAGGTGGTCGAGGCCGCGATACTCCCTGTTGGCAAGAGCCTCATTGACGAGCGGGAAGAGCTTCTCGGTGGGTTGAAGCTCCGGGGAGTACGGGGGCTGGTGGACGAGATGGACGTCGGGTGGGACGACGAGGCGGCTGCTGCTGTGCCACCCGGCGCCGTCGAGCACGATCACGACCTGCTTGTGGGGCCCAGCACCGACGTCGGCGGCGAAGGCGGCAAGCGTCGCGCCCATGGTTTCCAGGTCGACCGTCGTCCAGAGCCAATGGTGGATGCGGCCGGTCGCCGGGTGGACGAACGCGTAGTCGTAGCGCCAGACGTAGGCTCGCTTCGAGGACGCAGTGGGGCGCCGGCCTACTTTTGCCCAGATGCGTCGGGTCGTGGGAATCAGCCCGATCCGGGCTTCGTCCATCGCCCATACCTCGACGTCTGCTCCGGGATGGGCAGTAGCAATGCCCTGAATCCGAGCGTCAAGCCCCCCTTTTTGAAGGCCATCTGAGCCTCCGCATCAGCGCCGGGGTGCTTGGGACGCGGGCGCTGGAGCGAGTATCCGGCGCGGACCAGGTAGACCCATCCGGTGCGGTCTGCGCACGGTTTCCCGGTTCTACCTCGAATCCACGCGGCCACCTTCGGCCCCGACCAGAGGCCGCCATCATCGGGCCGCGCCTCCAGGCGCGCTTCCAGCTCGGCCATCAACGCGTCGTTCAGCGTACGCGGCGCGCCGTTGTCGGCCCGTCCATCCTTCATGGCCTCGGGGCCACCAGCGTTGTAGCGGCGGACGGTGCGGCGGACCCAGTCCTCCCGATGCATGAAGAACTCGGCGATCTCTGCGCTGGAACGGCCCTTGAGCTTCAAGAGCACGCAGTGCAGCCGCTCGCGTTCCTCGACGTCTTTGCACTGCTGGTAGCGGAG
>JBJONS010000389.1:0-10666 GCA_046051725.1 Pseudomonadota bacterium
GGCCCGGGCCAGCACGGCGGCGGCGAGCAGCGGCAGGGGCAGGTCGGGACGCTGGTGGGTGGGCAACAGCAGGGCCGGCGCCGCCGGGTCCACCCCAAGGAAGGTCGCGCCGTCGGCCCAGGGCAGGGCCGTGGCCGGGGCGCCGGGCATCAACACCAGCACCAGCGCGTCATCTTCAGGGTCGAGGTGCAAGCTGAGCGCCTCGGCCTGGGGCAGCGCCGCCGCGGCCAGCGCGCGCGCCGCCGCGCCCCACCCGGCCACCGCCACCGGCCGCAGGGGCGGGTGGCGGGGCAGCCAGCGGGGGGCGAGCGCGAACCGCGGCGCGGGCAGGGCGGGCACGGCCGCTCAGCCCTGCGCCAGGCCGAGGGCGGCGAGGGCTGCGGCCCGGGCCGCCGCCAGCGGCGCGGGGAGGTCGTCGGGGGCGAAGGCCACGTCGACGTCGCGCAGCCAGCCGAGCAGGCGGGCGCGGGTGGACGACTCTCCGAGATCGGCGGCCAGCAGGGTGTCCACGGCGGCGGTCAAGCGCCCGGCGGTGGCGGCGGGCCCGTCGCTGGCCGCGGCGACGGCGTGGGTCAGGTGCGGGTGCGCGGCGGCGGCGAGCAGCTGGGGCAGCAGGGCCTGGGCCCGCTCTTGCTCCCAGGCGGTGGGGGCGACGCGCAGCAGGGGCCAGAGGTCAGCGGGGCTGGCCTCGGCCCGCCCGGCGAGGGCGGCCGCGGCGGCGACGAGGCGCTGGCTGCGCACCATCCGGCGGTCGCTGAGCGGCACGCCCCCGGCGCGCAGGGTCCGCAGGGCCTCGGCCAGGGCCGGGCGGGCCGGCGCGAGGTCGACCGCGGCGGCGAAGGCGCGCAGGGCGTCGAGGTCGGCGACGCTGGCCGCGGGCGGGGCCTCGGGCGCCGGCGCCCCGCCCTCGAGCAGCAGCTCTTCGAGGCGAGCGTCAGGCAGGGCGTCCACGAAGACCCGCAGCAAGAAGCGGTCGGCCAGCGCGGCCAGGGCCGGGTCGTCGGGCAGGTGGTTGCAGGCGCCCACGCAGACCCGCAGCGGCACCTCGACGGTGGTGCGGCCGCGGCGGAAGCGGCGCTCGTTGAGCAGCCCGAGCAGGCTGTTGAGGATGGCGGTCGAGCCGAGGAAGAGCTCGTCGAGGAAGGCGATCTCGGCCTCGGGCAGCATGCCCGTGGTCTCGACCACCAGCTCACCCTCGCGCAGCCGCCGCAGGTCGACCGGCCCGAACAGCTCGGCGGGCTCGGTGAAGCGGCCCAGCAGGTACTCGAAGGTCTGGGCGCCCAGCACCTGGGCCACCCGCCGCACCGCGGCCGACTTGGCGGTGCCCGGCGGGCCGACCACCAGCATGTGCTCGCCGGCGACGGCGCAGAGCAGCACCAGCTCGGCGACGGCCTCGCGGCCGACGAGGCCGGCGGTGGCTTGGCGCAGCGCGGCGCGCAGGCGGCCGAGGGGAGCGGCGAGCGCGGCGGGCGCGGGGAGAGGCGACATGCGGGCTCCGCGGGACGGGGACCGGGCCGCCTATCGCCGCGGGGCGTCCGCCGGGCTCACCAGGGGGCGGCCCCGGCGGACAAGAAGAGGTCGACGAGCGCGGGCCGGGCCCGCTGCAGCAGGTGGGCGACCTGGCCGTTGTCCCCGAGGCGCAGGTGGGGGGACAGGGTCGCCATCAGCGCGTCGGCGCCCACCGGCCCGCCGTCGTCGCCAGCGGCGGCCAGCGCGGCGACCCACAGGGCGTGCGCGGCGCGCCCGAGCCCGGCGGCGAGGCTGCCCTCGGCGTGGGCGCGCTTGCTCAGCAGCTCACCTTGGAGGATCCGCGCGCAGAGGGCCATCGCCTCGGCGTCCAGCGCTGGCGGGCCCGCGGGCAGGCGCGCGGCGGCCCGGTCGAGGTCGGCGGCGAGGCGCGCAGCAAAGTCAGCCTCGGCGGCCGAAGGCGCGCCGCCGGCGGCGATGGCCGCCCGCAGCACGAGGCGCTCCCCCTCAAGCACCGCGCCGAAGGCGGCGGCGGCCCGCGCGGCGTCGGGCCCCGGGTCGGGGCGGCGCACGGCGCCCAGCGCGGCGGACCGCAGGCGGGCGAGCTGCGCGCCGAGCGGGGCCGGCGGGCCGTCAAGCTGGGCGATCAGGTGGTCTTCGAGCCGCATCCATCCATCGAGATCGACGCCCAGGCCGGGCATGAGCGCGACCGCCTGGGGCGCGAAGCGCGGGATCGACAGGGCGCGGGGCAGGTCGACCGCCTCGGCCGCGACCTCGTCCATCGGGGCGCCAGCGCGCTGGCCGGCGGCGAGGCCGGTGCAGTGCGGGCGGGCCACCGCGGCGAGCCCGCGCGGGTCCTCGACGAGGTGCACGGGGAAGGCCCGGCAGAAGGCCGGCTTGGCCGCCGCTCCCCAGCGGCGGTGCACGCCGCAGCGGTTGTCGGCCTCCAAAAAGACGCAGGCGCCGTTGATCTTCTCGAGGAAGTGGGCCGGGCCCGCCGGGCCCTCGACCACGCGGGAGAAGGGGCGCCCGTCGAGGTGGGGGAAGGCCTCGGCCAGCGGGAGGGCGGCGAGGCCGGCGATGATCTCGGGCTCGACCGGGCCGAGCTGAAAGTGGCGGCAGCAGTCCCCGCAGGCCCCGCAGGCCCAGCGGGCGCCGGCCAAGGTGCGCGCCGCCCGCGGCTCAGGCTGGTCCATGCTCCCCCCTGTTGGTTCGGTCGCCGCTCAGCGCAGCCGGAGCTGCACGCGCTCGCGGGCGCCGCTCACCTCGAGCCGCGTCTCGCCGTGGTGGATGGCCCGGGCGCGGGCCTCTTCGACCTTTTGATCGACCAGCACGTCGGTTTGGAGCGGGTCGTGGTGGTAGAGCGAGAGGCGCTTGACCTCGGCCTGCACCGCGAGGTCGACCAGGGTGTTGGCCCGGGCGTGGCCCCAGCCGACCCGGCGGGGGTACTCCTGGTCGGTGTACTGGGCGTCCCCGATCAAAAGGTCGGCGCCGTAGGCGAAGTCGACGAACTCCAGCGGCGCCTTGCGCATGCGATCGAGGTCCCGCATGCTCTCGTGGTGGTTGAGCAGGACGGCGTCCAGCTCGTTGTCGGTGCTGTAGACCACCGAGAGCCCCTGGTGCTCGAAGCGGTAGGCGATGCAGCCGCCGGGGTGGCGCCCGCGGAAGATGCGGACCCGCACGCCGTTGATCTCGACGCCCTCGCGCTGCAGCGCCTCGTCGGCCTCGGCCAGCCGCCCGAGCCCGACGCTGGCCATCGCCGCCCGCCCGGTCGGCGCCTCGGCCTCGTCTGTGCCCTCGTCGAGGCTGCCCTCGGGCTCGCCCAGCTCACCGCGGGTGATCACCGCGCCGAGGTCGCGGAAGCTCACCGGGAAGTACTGCGCCTGCATCTGGCCCGACAGCAGGTCGTACATGCAGCCCGGACCCGCGTGGTTGCCGTAGACGGTGATGCGCGAGCGCGGGTCGTAGGCCGGGGTGAAGAAGGGGAAGCCCTGGATGTGGTCCCAGTGGGAGTGGCTGAAGAACAGGTGCGCCCGGACCGGCGCGGCGGTCGCGTTGCGCGCGAGCTCGACGCCCAGCGCGCGGATGCCGGTGCCCGCGTCGCAGATGAACAGCTCGCCGCCGAAGTCGAGCGCCACGCACGAGCTGTTGCCGCCGTAGCGCTGGGTGGCCGAGCCGGGCGTGGGGATCGAGCCGCGGGTGCCCCAGAACTCGACCAGGGCGCGGCCCGCCGCTGCGTCGGCGTGATCGGCGGCGGGCGCCGCGGGCGGCGTGTCGGTGGGGCCCCCCGGGCCGTGCGTCGACATGCGCCCTCCTGTGACCGCGGCGCCACACCACGCGCGCCTGCTCACGCGGCCCAGCCGCCGCGCGTCCGTTCACGGTAGCACGGTGGATACGCGGGACCGCCTGCGTCGACGATGATGTGCTGCGACTGGGCGATTTCGCGATCAGGCACGGCCCGATGGGACAGCGGGGAGGCGGTGCGGTCGGCGGTGCGGTCGGCGGGGCGCCCGGCGCCTCAGCCGCGCTCGAAGCGGAGCATGACGTCCCCGAGCTGGATCAGGTCGCCGTCGAACAGCATCGCCCGGTGCACGCGGACCTGGTTGAGCAGCACGCCGTTGCCGCCCTGCAGGTCCTCGATGAAGACCTCGCCGGCGAGGCGCACGAAGCGCGCGTGGTGGCGCGAGACTTGGGGAGAGCGCAGCTGCAGGTCATTGTCGCTGCCGCGCCCGACGCTGCCGCCCGTCGGCGGCAGATCGAGGGTCTGGCCGATGCCCGGGCCCAGCTCGACCCGCAGGCGGGCCGGGCTCACCCGGGTGGCCGGGCCGCGGATCGGACGCTGAAAGGCCAGGGTTTGGCCGCCCGAGGGCACCTCGTCGCTGTCATCCTCGGGCGCGAGCGCGAGGGGCGCGGTCCGATCCTCGGCGCCGGGGTCGGGGCAGAGGGCCGGCGGCGGCAGGGGCGGCGGCGGCGGGGTGGTCAGCGGGGGGAAGGGCAGCGCGCCGCCGCGGGGCTGGGCCTCGCGCAGGTTCGCGCGCAGCATCGGTGGCGGGTGTCCGGTCCAGGCGGGGGCGGTCATCGGGACCTCCAGGGGGCGCTCACCCTGGTTGTCGGAACCGGCCGCGTCGGCGGAGAGCCCCCCGCGGCCCGCGCCTGCTACGCTGGGCGCGGCGAGGGGGAGGCCGCGCGATGGGAGGAGGAGGGGAGCCACAGCGCGACAACAGCGTCGGCGAAGACGATCTCACCGAGACCCACGCCGTGCCCGCCGCCCGGTCCGTGCCGCCGACCGTCGATCTGCCGACCGAAGAGGGCCCGCTGCAGGACCCCGCGGCCTCCGACCCCCTGCGGGTGCGGGATCGGCAGCACCAGGCCACGGTGCGCGACGCCGCCCCCGCCGCGCCGGTCCCCCGCTCGACGATGGCGCTGACCGGCGCCGACGAGCACCCTTCAGACGTGCTGCGGGCCCTGGCTGCCCGCCGCGAGGCCGCCCGGCTGCGGGCCGCGGGCCTCGCTGGGCCCAGCGGCGCGGCGCCGCCAGTGGCCGGGCGCTACCACGACCGCGGCCTCATCGCCTGCGGGGCGATGGGCGAGGTGCGCCAGGTCTGGGACAGCCGGCTCGACACCCAGCACGCCATCAAGGTCATGCTGCCGCAGCTCGCGCGCCGGCCCCAGGCGCGGGCCCGCTTCCTGCGCGAGATCCGCGTCACGGCCTCGCTCAACCACCCGGGCATCGTCTCGGTCATCGACCGGGGCGAGCTCGACGACGGCCGGCTCTGGTACGTGATGGACGAGGTGCACGGCGAGACGCTGGGCCACATCATGCACCAGGTGCGGCTGTTGAAGGGCGGGCGCCCGCCGGACGCCACGGCCAGCAGCACCCGGCGCCTGATCGCCGCCTTCGAGCAGCTCTGCCAAGCGGTCGCCTCGGCGCACCAGGTCGGCGTCGTGCACCGCGATCTGAAGCCCGACAACGTGATGATCGGGCGCTTCGGCGAGGTGCGGGTGATGGACTGGGGCCTCGCGCTGGCCCGCGGCGAGGCCGAGCCCGCCGGCGAGATCGACGCCCCGGTCGAGCCGACCTGGGCCGATGGCCGCTCGACCCGGGCCGGGCACGTGCTGGGCACGCCGATGTACATGGCGCCCGAGCAGGCCGCCGGCGCCCGCGAGCTCATCGGGCCCCAGAGCGATGTCTATGCCCTTGGCGTCATTCTTTTCGAGCTGATCGCGGGCGAGCCCCCCTGGGCCGACGCCCCGACCCCCGACGAGCGCGGGGCCGAGCCCTCGGCCTTGGAGCGCTCGGCCGACGCCCCCCGCGAGCTCTGCGCCATCGCCAGCCGGGCCATGCGCGTCGACCCGGCCGGTCGCCACCCCTCCGCCGCCGCCCTGGCCGAGGACATCGCCGCCTGGCTCGACGGCGCGCGCCGGCGGGCCGAGGCCCTCGAGCTGGTCGCGGTCGCCGTCCGCGCGCAGCCCGAGGTGCGCGCCGCGGCCGAAGAGGCCCGCCACCGCCTCAGCGCCGCGCGCGACGCGCTGCAGGCCCTGCCTGAGGGCGCTCCGGTCGAGGACAAGGCCCCCCTGTGGCGGGCCGAGGACGAGGCCCTGCGGCAGCGGCGCGACGCCCGCTTGCGGGACATCGAGCTGATGCAGGGGGCGCGCGCGGCGCTCAACCTCGTGCCCGACCTGCCCGAGGGCCACCGCTTGCTGGCCCAGCACTACGCCGACCGCCTGCTCGAGGCCGAGCGCGAGGGCCGGCTCGACGAGGCGGCCGAGGCCGAGGAGCTGCTCAAGGTCCATGATCGCGGCCAGCACGCTGCCTTGCTGCGCGGCGAGGGGCGGGTGGACCTGCGCAGCGATCCCCCCGGGGCCGAGGTGCGGGCCCTGCGCTTCGTCGAGCGCGGGCGCCGGCTCGAGCTGGTCGACGAGGGCCTGATCGGCCGGACCCCGCTGCTCGGGCACGCCATGCCCCGCGGGTCCTGCCTGCTTGAGCTGCGGGCGCCCGGCTGCGCGCCGGCCCGCGTGGCGGTGCGCCTCGGGCGGCTGGAAGAGGAGCGCATGCAGCCGCCCGGCCGCCCTCCGCAGGTCCTGCGGCTGCTGCCCGCGGACGCGGTGGGGCCGGACGTGGTCCTCGTCCCCGGCGGCTGGTTCTGGAGCGGCGGGGATCCGCACGCCGTCGACGCGCTCCCTGCCCGCCGGCTCTGGGTCGACAGCCTGCTGGTGCAGCGCTTCCCCGTGCAGGTCTCGGCCTGGGCCGACTGGGTGCGGTCGGTCTGGGCCGCCGGCGGCGACGTCGCGGCGCTCCTGCCGACCGCGACCGAGGGCGGCTGGGCGCCGGACGCCGCGGGCTGCCCCTGTCCGCGGCCCGAGCTGCTGCGGCTGCCGGTGACCGGCGTGCCCTTGCGGCTCTTCCACGCGTACGCGGCCTGGCTCGCGGCCCAGACCGGCGTGCCCTGGCGCCTGCCCCACGACCAGGAGTGGGAGAAGGCCACCCGCGGGGTCGATGGGCGACATTACCCTTGGGGAGACCATTTTGACCCGAGCTGGACCGTCTCGGGCCTCAGCGGGGGCGCGAAGCCCCGCGCGGTGCCGGTCGACGCGCAGCCCGCCGATGTCGGGCCTTTTGGCGTGGTCGGCGCGGCCGGCAACGTGCGCGAGCTCTGCCGCAACCGCTACCGCCGCGGCGGGCCGCCCCCCGGCAGCGTGGTGGCGCCCCTCGACGACGACGCCACCGACGCCGATCCGCACGTGGTGGTGCGCGGCGGCAGCTTCACGAGCATGGCCTTCCACTGCCGCCTGGCCGGGCGCTTCGTCACGCGGCCCGACGCGGGCAGCCCGGTGCTGACCGCCCGCCTCGTGGCCTCGGTCGCCGACGACCCCGGCGCCTGAGCCAGCGGGCCGGCCGCCCCTCAGCGCAGCGCGGTGAAGCCCACCGGCGCGGGGCGCCCCGCCTCAAGCGCCGCGTCGATCACCGGCAGCAGCTGGCTGGCCACCGTCGCGTGCCCGCGCGGGCTGAGGTGCACCACGTCGAGGAACTGGTCGCGGTGCGGGAAGACCTGCGCGAGCTCGTCCTCGGGCATGCCCATCTGCGCGGCGGTGCGGGTCACGAAGTCGGCGTCGAGGGTGAGGTCGCGGGGCGAGAGCGCGGCGGCGGCGGTCTCCGGCGCAGAGAAGTCGACCTCGACCACGCCCCGGCAGACCGCCCCGTGGTGGGCGCAGGCGTCGGCGACGTGGTCGCCGTAGCGCCAGCCATAGGCGTAGGACAGCTGCAGGACGACGACCGGGACGCCCATCTTGGCGGCCATCCCGAAGAGGCGGGCGTTGGCCTCGGCGGTGTGGTCGGCCGCGGCCTCTGCGGCGATGCGCAGCTGCTGCTCGTTGTCTTCGGACTCGCGGGCGTGCAGGGCGCGCACGAGCAGGCGGCTGCGGTTGGCCAGGGCGAGCCCGCTGAGCTGCAGGCCGGGCAGGGTGCCGGCGTCGGCGAGCCGGAACAGCGCCTGGTCGAGGTCGTTGGCGCTGGCCTGCACCACGAGCAGGTCGGGGCGGACCGAGAGCGCCTGCTCTTGGAAGATGTGGCTCATGCAGTCGGCCCGGCAGCCCTGCAGGGCCGCCACCCGCACGTCGAGCCCCGGCCGCTCGCGCTCGATGAGATCAGCGTAGCGGTCGGACACCTCGACGCCCTTGCCGAAGCTCACCGAGTCGCCGAGCAGCAGCACCCGCGGGGCGCCGCCCCCGCTGGTCCAGGTGTCGTCCCGGTAGCCCTGGGCGTTGTTGTCGACCGGGTAGGGCAGGGGCACCTGGTCGAAGGGCGGCCGCCGGGCCTCGGGCAGCTCGAGCCAGTCGCCCGGCTTGCGCCGCGCGAGCACCGCGTCCATCTGGTGGTCGACCCACTGGTCGCGCAGGTAGGCCCAGCGCGACACCTTCAGCTCGACGAAGAAGCTGAACCGGGCGAGGTCCGCGTCCACCGGCGCCGCCCGCAGGCCGAGCTCGACGAGGCCGAGCAGGCACAGCAGGGCCAGCGCGGGCACGGCCGAGAACAGGGCGCGCCGCCGCAGGGCGCGCCGCGCCGCCACGTCGCGCCGGCGCCTCACTCGGCGGCCTGGGTCAGCTCAAGCCGGCCGGCCTGGACCTCGCGCAGCACCTGGGTGCTGCCGTCGGGCCAGCGCACCGTCAGCTCGTCGACCACATCGGCGTCGCCGAGGCCGATCCAGGCGAGGGGCTCGGCCTGGACCGCGCCGGTCACGCTGCGGACCTCGCGGCTGATGGTGCGGCCGCCCACCTTGGCCTGCACCATCGCGCCGACGCCGTCGGTGTTGCCGCTCGCGGCCCGCAGGCGCAGGGTCAGCGTCTGGCCGCCGTGCTGGTTGACCAGCGCGACCACGCTGGCCTGCTGCACGCCCGGCGCCGGGTCGGTGTTGCGCAGCACGAGGTCTTGGCGGCCGTCGCCGTTGATGTCGACCGGCGCGACGATGTAGCCGTCCTCGATCCGGTCGGCGCCCTCGAGGTAGCCGACCTCGGTGAAGCTGCCGTCGCCGTTGTTCCGGAACAGGGCGTTGCGCTGGCGGCCGCCCATGCTCCACCGCAGGCCGGGGCCCGCGGTGGCCGCGTCGTTGCGGAGCACCGACAAGATGGGGTTCGGCCCGCCGTTGGTGGCGAAGATCGGCCGGCCGTGCACATCGTTGGGCATCGGGTCGCTGCGGTCGGCCGGGGCGGTGGCGTAGCCGAGGATGGCGTCGCCGTAGAGGGCGACCTCGGACCGGAAGAACAGGCTGTCGAGGCGCTCTTCGCCGCCGGACCACAGGCCGTTGGGCAGGTAGTAGTCGAGCAGGCCGTCGTGGTTGAAGTCGATCCACTCGCCGGCCGCCGCCGCGTCGCCCGCCCACTCGAGGCCCGCGGTGGTCGCGGTCACGTCGGTGAAGGTGCCGTCGCCCTTGTTCTGGTACAGCGTCAGCGCGGTGTACTCGCCGCGCAGGCTCTCCATCACCTTGCCCATCTTCGCCTGCGGGTCGACCAGCCCCTCGGTGGCGGTGGCCATGCGCTGCCCGGCGGTCAGCGTGACGTTGGTGGTCATCACGTCCATCAGGCCGTCGTTGTTGAAGTCGCCGGCCGCCATGCCCATGCTCAGGCCGCCCTTGCCCATGCCCATGGCCTCGGTGGCCTGGGTCCAGCCGCCCTTGCCGTCGTTGCGGTAAACGGGGTTGGACCGGCCGCTGTCGTCGACGACCAGCAGGTCGGGGTCGCCGTCGTTGTCGATGTCGGACGCCAGGGCGGCGTGGGCGTAGACGTCGTTCTCGCTGACCACCGCGTCGCCGTCGGCGGCCTCGCTGAAGGTCCAGCCGCCGCGGTTGAACCACACGCCCTGGGCGGCGAGCCAGCTCGGCCGGCCCCGGCCGGCGATGCCGCTGGTGAAGTCGCGGATGCCGGGGAAGCCGATGTAGACGTCAATCCGACCGTCGCCGTCGAAGTCGGCCAGGGTCATCGGCATGGCCCGGTCGTACTGGCGGCGGCGCGGCAGCACGCCCTTGCGCTCGGCGAAGGTGCCGTCGCCCTTGTTCTCGTAGGCCACGAAGTCGCCGCGGGGGTCGGTCTGGCCGACGACGAAGCGCAGCAGCACGATGTCGCGGTCGCCGTCGCCGTCGAGGTCGGCGAAGGCCGCCGACTTCACGGTGCCCTCGCTGGCGAGGCCGGCCTCGGCGGTGATGTCTTCAAAGCCGGCGCCGGTGTTGCGCAGCAGCTGCAGCGGGCCGTAGTTGCCGACCAGCAGGTCGGGGCGGGCGTCGTTGTCGACGTCGGCCGCCACCAGGGCGTAGCCGCCGCGGCGGATCGCCTCTTTGCGGTCAGAGGAGGGGAGGGCCGCGAGGCCCAGCGCCGCGGTCTGGTCGGTGAAGGAGGGGGCCCGGGCGCTCGAGAGGCGCTCCATGCGGATGGCGCTGATCTTGGTGATCACGCGCTCGGGGCCGGGGCCCAGGTCGATGGCGAGGTAGCCGCGGTCCTGCTGCCGGCCGCCGGCCGCCCGCGCGCCGCGCAGGTCGAAGCGCACGGTGAGGCTCACCGCGCCGCCCTCGGCCAGCTCGACGTCAACGACGTCAAGCGCGACGTGATCGACGGCGCTGAGCTGGCCGAGCAGCTGCCCCAGCTCGTCGGCCCCGGGCTCGAGCTCGAGGCGCTGCTCGAGCACGCCGTCTTGGTCGCGCACGGTGGTGGC
>JBJONS010000390.1:0-9275 GCA_046051725.1 Pseudomonadota bacterium
ACGCCCCGGGCGGGCCGACCCTGCGCAGCGCCCACGCCGCCGCCCGGTCTGCTGGGGTGGCGATGCTCGTGATGGGCCACACGCACGTCAACCTCGACGATACGGTCGAGGCCGAGGGCCAGCAGACCCGGGTGCTCAACACCGGCACCTGCAGCCGGGGCCGCTGGTCGGGGGTCGCCATCGACCTCGACCGGGGCGCGGCGGCGACCGTGGCCGACGCGGCGGGCTGGCGGCGGGTGACCGAGGGGGCGGTGTGCCCCGGGTGATCTGCCCGATCACGCTCAGCGCCGAGCGCTGGCTGCCCTACTACCAGGGGGCCGTGCGGGCGCTGGTGGTGCGCAGCCTGGACGGGCGCTCGGTGCAGCTCCCGGCCAACGCGCTGCGCCCCTTCGTCGATCACGACGGCCTGCACGGCATCTTCATCGTCGACTTTGATGACGAGGGGCGATTGCGCGGGCTGCAGCGGCTGCCCCTGCCGACCCGCGGGGCCTGAAGCGGGCCCTCTCGCCCGAGGCGCCGCGGACCGACTCCGCTGCTGTAGGATGGCCCCCCATGAGCACCGCCGCGCGCACCTCCCCCGCCCTCGTCGCCCTTCTCGCGGCGCTCACCCTGCTCGGCTGCGGCGGCGGCGACGCCGAGAGCGCCGAGAGCGCCGAGCCCGCCGCCGAGGGCGCCCAGATCGAGGTCGAGAAGCCAGAGACGGCGGCCTTGGTGGTGTCGACCGAGCGCAGCTACGCCGACCCCTCCCGCCCGGCCGACGCCCGCGAGAAGTCCGACATCGCCTTGATCTGCACGGCGATGGCCACGTGCGCCCGGGATCGGTGCACCGACGACGCGTACGCCCGGGCGGTGCAGGCCACCGGCCCCAAGTCGCCCTGGGGCAAGCTGATGATCGAGCACCTCGCCGGGGTCGACCAGCACCGGGCGTGCCGGCGGCTGGTCAAGCTGCTGCGGGCCGACAACCTCAGCGGCATCTCGCCAGACTGCTCGTACCTGATGCGCCACTGCGGCTGAGCCGGGCGCCGAGGCTGCCGTGACGGTCGACGCGCACAACCACCTCGACCTCTGCGCCGCGCCTGAGGCCCTGCTCGACGAGGCGGCCGCGGCGGGCCTCGACGGGATGGTCATCGCCGGCGTGCGCCCCGCAGGGGCAGCCGCCCAGCGGGCCCTGTGTGAAGGGCGACCTGGCATGGCCTGGACGCTGGGCCTGCACCCCGCGCACGCCGGGGACGCGGGCCCCGCCGCGGCCGCCCTCGAGCGGGCAGCGCTGGAGGCGGCGGTCGCCCAAGGCCCGGCGGGCATCGGCGAGATCGGCCTCGACCGCCGGTTCTCCGATCCGGACCGGGTCGAGGCCCAGCGGGCGGCCCTGCGGCGCGGCCTCGCGCTGGCCCAAGAGCGCGACCTCCCGATCGTGCTGCACGTGGTCGGCGCCCACGCCGAGGTGCTCGAGCAGCTCCGGGGCGCCCGGTGGCGGGGGATGGTCCACGCTTTTGGCGGCAGCGCCGAAGAGGCCGAGCGCTACCTGCGCCTCGGCCTGCACCTGAGCTTCGGCGGGGCCCTGACCTGGGGGCCGTCCCGGCGGCGGGAGCGGGCCCTCGCGGCGGTGCCGGCGGAGCGGCTGCTCATCGAGACCGACGCGCCAGACCAGATCCCCGCGCCGTGGCGCGGGCAGGTCGACGCAGGGAGGCCGGCGATGTGGACCGCCATCGCCGCGGCCGCCGCGGCCCAGCGCGGAGAGGATCCCGCCGCCCTCGGGGCCCAGGTCGGCGCGAACGCCCGGGCGCTGTTCAGCCTCGGCCGGGGCCTTCACCCCGCGGCGGGCGGAGCGGCCCGCGCGCCCGACCCGGGGCCCCGGGCGCGATAGAGCGCCCGCGCCCCGGAGCGCCGATGACCCAGCCCCACGAAGCCCTCGCCACCGAGCCCGCGCCGCCCACCCACGACGAAGAGCAGGAGCGGAGATACCGTCTGCATCGTCGTTTTGACCGCATCGGGCGGCTATACGGCGACCCGGCCATGGAGCGCCTCTTCTCCAGCCACGTCGTGGTCATCGGCCTCGGCGGGGTCGGGAGCTTCGCCGCCGAGTCCCTCTGCCGCAGCGGCGTGGGCCGGCTGACGCTCATCGACTTCGACCTCGTGTGTGTGACCAACGTCAACCGCCAGCTTCAGGCGATGCGCGGCACGGTCGGCAAGCCCAAGGCGAGCGTGCTCGCTGAGCGCCTGCGGCTCATCAACCCCGAGGCCGAGATCAAGGCGGTGCCCTTGTTTTACGAGGCACGCCTCGCCGACAAGCTGCTGCGGGGCGCTGACTTCGTGGTCGACGCCATCGACAACCTCACCGCCAAGGCCCACCTGCTGGCCACCTGCCGGGACCAGGGGATCCCGGTGGTCTGCTCGACCGGCGCGAGCGGGCGCACCGACCCGACCGCCATCCGCACCTGCGACCTCGCCGACACCAAGGTCGACCCGCTGGCCCACGCGCTCCGCAAGATCTTGCGCCAGAAGCACGGCCTGCCGCGCACCGGCCCGCTGGGCATCCCGGCGGTGTTCAGCGCCGAGCCGATGCGCGACCCGGTCGAGCTGACCTACGACAAGGGCGAGGGCTTCCACTGCGTGTGCCCCAACGGCGAGAACGACCACCACTCCTGCGAAGAGCGCAACGTCATCTGGGGCACGGCCAGTTTTGTGACCGGCGCCTTCGGCCTGACCTGCGCGAGCGTGGTGGTGCGGGCCCTGGTCGCGCCGGCCTTGGCGCCGGCCCCGGGCGCCTGAGGCGGCGCGCCGCGCTCAGCCCAGCACCCGCCAGTCGCCCGGCTCTGCCGGGGGGAGCTGGCCCGACACGATGAGCTGAAAGAGCAGCCCGAGGTTGTTCTCGCTGTGTCGGTCGAACAGGGCCGCAGCCACCAGCATCACCGGGAGGACCGCGAAGGCCCGGTCGCGCCGGGCCACGCAGAGCGCCTCGAGCGGCTCGGGGCCATCGGCGTCGAAGGTCGCGAAGAGGAGCTCCCAGCCGGTGACCCGCTGGAGCTCGTCGGCCCACAGCACGCCGAGGGCCACCGCCGCGTCGTCCGCGCCCAGCGCGCCGGAGAAGGGCTCGCCGGCCCGGGCGGCGTCGACCGCGGCGGCGACCGCCGCGACCAGGGCGCCCGGCGGGAGCTCGTCGGCGGCCAGGGCCTCTGGCGGCACCGGCACCAGCTCGAGCGCGGTGGCGAGCAGCGCGTCGACCTCTTGCTCCTCGTCGATGGTCAGCGGCCGCTCTCGGGGCATGGGGCGCTCAGTCGGCGCTGCGGCGCCGTCGGGAGGGGGGCGGAGGCCCGGGTTTCGGCGGCAACCCCGCTGGGGACCCACCCCGCGCGGCGCACCGGTGCTCGGGCGCACCGCGGGGGCTCAGCCCGGGCAGCTGAGCGAGAGCCCAAAGTTGCCGACCTGCTCGGCCGGGCCGTCGACGATGATGACGTACTGCGAGGGCTCGTTGTTCCAGATGGTCACGCGCCCGCCGCCGCGGGCGACGACGCCCTCACACTCGACCACCGCGTTGCCCGGCGCGAGGCAGCCGCTGTCCCAGCGCGCCACGAAGAGGTCGAGGTCGACACAGGGGCTGTCGAGCTGCACGACCACGTCGCCGGTGCCCGGGTGGGTGAAGGAGAAGACCTGCTCGGGGCCCCGGTAGCTCTCGGACCCCACCACCGCGCAGGCCCAAGAGCTCGCGTAGTGCCGCCCGTCGAGCGTGGTGTCGGCGTCGGCGTTGTTGCCGTAGCGCGCGCCGC
This sequence comes from Pseudomonadota bacterium, assembly GCA_046051725.1. Taxonomy (GTDB): domain Bacteria; phylum Myxococcota_A; class UBA796; order UBA796; family UBA2385; genus JAEUKK01. The sequence continues at coordinate 3,765 of JBJONS010000390.1, forward strand.
CGCAGACCAGCTCACCCGCGGGGCAGCTCGGCTCGAAGTCGACGTAGCTGGCGTCACAGTCGACGTTCGTGCTCGACCCGCCGCCGCCCCCACCGGACCCGCCGCCGTCGGCGCCCGCGGCCTCCTCTGCGGCGAGCTCGCCGGAGTCCTTGAAGACATCGGCGCAGCCGCTGAGCACGAGGGCGACGCCGAGCCCTGCGCGGGCTGTGGGGCTCACTCGCAGTCCACGCGCAGGCCGAAGTTCGTCGCGCTGCCGTTGGGGCTGTCCACGATGACCAGGTAGTTGGTGTCCCGGGTCGAGTCGGCCACGACGAGCACGTCGCCGCCGGCGCGGCTGTCGTCGGCCTCACACTCCCAGACGGGGTTCCCGGTCTCGGGGCACTCGCCGTCGGACTCCCAGAACTCCCACCGGAGGGCGAAGAGGTCGAGCTCGTCGCAGGGGCCGTCGAGGGTGATGGTCGCGCGCAGGCCCGCAGGCACGCGCAGCGCGTAGGTGCGCTCGGGGCCGTCGTAGCTGCCCGCCGGGAAGGGGGCGCAGTACCAGGCGAGGTAGTCGTCGTCGTTCATCAACGAGGACCCGCCGTCGTTGGTGCCGAGCAGCTCTTCGCCGCAGGAGATGGTGTCGGCCACGCACGCGTCCACGCCCGGGACCGCCGGATACGCGCCGGCCGTGCAGTCCACCGTGGGCTCGGGCTCGCCCGAGTCCACCGCGGTGTCCTCGCCGTCCCCGCCGCCATCCCCGCCGGTGTCGACGTCGGCGTCCGCGTCGGCGTCGGCGTCCGCATCCGCGTCGGCGTCGGTCTCTTCGACGATGATGTCCTCTTCGTCGGTGCCGTCGGTGCCGCCGCTGAAGGTCTCGCCTTCGGCCGGCTTCTCGAAGATGCTGCAGCCGGCGCCGGCGAGCAGCGCGACCGCCAACGCCCACCGAACCAGCGCTGCCCCCTCTCCACTTGCGTCAGCCGTCACGGGAACCTCCTTGGCAGCGCAGGCTACCCCACATCGGGAGCGCCTGCCGGAGCATGGGCCTGCGCCGGCCCGACGTCGCCGAGCGCGACCTGCCCAGCCGCCACGAGGGCGGCGTAGCGTCCGCCCAGCGCGAGCAGCTCGGCGTGCGCGCCGAACTCGACCACTTGGCCGTCCGCCATCACCGCGATGCGATCGGCCCGCTGCACGGTGGACAGGCGGTGCGCGACGATCAGCACCGTCCGCCCCTCGAGGATGCGCCCGATCGCCTCTTGCACGAGGCCCTCGGTGAGCGAGTCGACGCTGGCCGTGGCCTCGTCGAGGATGACGACCACCGGGTCGTGGGCGAGCGCGCGGGCGAAGGTCAGCAGCTGCCCCTCACCGACGCTGAGGTCGGCGCCCCGCTCGCGCAGCACGTGGTCCCAGCCCAGGCGCTCGACGAAGACCGACGCGTTGGCGGCCGCGGCCGCCGCCTCCCGCGCGGCGGCGCTGATCTCGGGGTTGCCCAGGTCGACGTTGAACGCCAGCGGCTGGGCGAAGAGCTGGATGTCTTGGCGCACCGCCACGAGCTGGCGGCGCAGAGACGCCGGGTCCAGGTCCCGCAGCTCGTGGCCGTCCAGCTGCACGCTGCCGGTGTAGCCGTCGTAGCTGCGGTCCAGCAGGCGCATCAGCGTGGTCTTGCCCGAGCCCGTGGCGCCCACCACCGCGACCGACTGCCCCGGCTCGACCCGCAGGTTGACGCCCTTGAGCACCTCGGGCTGGTCGGGCCGGTAGCGGAACCGCACGTCTTCGAGCACCAAGGCGCCCCGGAGGCGCGGCGCCGCGGCCTGGCCGGGGTCCACCCTGTCATCGACGTCCAGCAGCCAGAACAGGCGCTGCAGCGAGGTGGCCGCCCGTTGCAAGATCGTGATCTTGCCGGACAGCTCGCGCAGGGGCCGGAACAGGCGGTCGAGGTAGTCCATGAAGGCGACCAGCAGCCCGACGCTGAGCGGAGGGGCCGCGCCCTCGATCCCGACCGCGGCCAGCGCGTCGGCGGCGAGCCCCGTGCCCCACCAGAGCACCACCGCCACGAAGATGCGCGAAGCGCCGTCCACCACCGCGAACATGGCCGCGTCGTAGATGTTGGCGGACTTGTTGGCCTCGGTGAAGGTGCGGGAGCGGCGGGAGAACTCGGCCTCGGCCCAGGACTGCGCGCCCTGCAGCTGGAGGACCTGCACGCCGTCGACCCGCTCGGCGAGGAAGGCGTTGAGGTCGGCTTGGGCCTCGCGCACGACCACGAACAGGCGCTTGAGCTGCAGCCGCATCCACTCGATCGAGCCGAGCAGGGGCGGCGCGAGGAGCAGCAGCAGCAGGCTCAGCTGCCAGTTGAGCCAGAGCATCGTGCCGCCGATGCCGACGATGAGCAGCAGGTCGAGCACGATGGAGACGACGCCGGACGCGATGCTCTCGCCGAGCGCCTCGACGTCGTTGGTCACCCGGGTCAGCAGCTTGCCCGCCGGCTGGCGATCAAAGAACCGCTGGGCGAGGCTCAACGCGTGGCTGTAGAGCGCCTTGCGCAGCCGGAGGATGGTGCGCTCGCCGCCCCAAGACAGGGCGAGGCTGTAGGCCGCCTCGGTCAGGTAGGCCCCGAGCACCGCCGCCAAGTAGAGCAGCGCCACCCGGTCGAGGCCCGGGAGCAGGGCGGGCACGAGGTGGGCGTCGATGGCCTCTTTGAGCAGCAGCGGCTGGGCGAGGTTGAGCGCGGCGATGGCCGGGGTGAGCAGCAGCGCCAAGCCCAGGGTCCAGGCGTCGGGCCGGACAAAGGGCCACATCCGCCCGATCAGCTGCAGATCAGAGGCCTGATCCAGGCCGCGCTCGTCATCGGGGGCGCTCACAGCGCACCCCCGACCGTCGCGGCGGCGGGCTCTTCCCCGCGGGGGAGCTGGGCCAGCCAGGCCTCGCGGAAGGGGCCCTCGCGTTCGGTGAGCGCGCCCGGGGGGCCCTGGTCGACCAGGCGCCCCTCGTCGAGCACCAGCACCAGATCGGCGTGCCGCAGGGCGCTCACGCGGTGGCTCACGATGAACGTGGTCGGCGCCACCCCGCCCGCCCCGAGCGAGCGCAGGGCGCCGACGAGCTGCGCCTCGGTCTCGTGATCGACCGCGCTGAGCACGTCGTCGAGCAGCAGCAGCCCGCCCGGGCGCCGGGCGAGCTTGCGCAGCGCGCGGGCCAAGGCCACCCGCTGCCGCTGCCCGCCCGACAGCATCACCCCGCGCTCACCGACGACGGTCTCGACGCCAGCCGGGAAGCTCGACAGGTCGGGTCGCAAGGCGGCGAGCGAGAGCGCCCGATCCAGCTCGGCCACCGGGCCGCGGGGGCCGACCTCGACGTTGTCTGCGATGGTCTCGCTGAACAAGAACGGCCTCTGCCACGCCATGCACACCAAGTCCTGCCAGGCCCGGAGCTGGACCCCGCGCAGATCGGCGGATCGGCCCGGACCCGACCCGACCCGCACCGCGCCGGCCGGCGGGTCGAGCAGGCGGGCGAGCACCTTGAGGAGGGTGGTCTTGCCGCTGCCGGTGCGGCCGAAGATGCCGACCACCGCGCCGGCGGGCACGGTGAAGCGCAGGTCTTGGAGCACCTTCTTGTCGGGCGCCTCGGGGTAGGCGACCGTGAGGCCGTCGACCGAGATCCAGGGCGCGCCCTCGACCGGCGCGGGCGCGGCGTCAGGGCCCTCAGGCTGGTCGTGCGGGGTGTCGAGCAGGTCGAAGATGCGCTGGATGCTGACGCTGCCGCGCTGAAAGACCGAGAGCATCCAGCCCATCGAGCGGAGGGGCGGCAGCAGGATGCCGAGCAGCGTCGCGAAGGCCGCGACCTCGCCCACCGACAGCTCGCCCGTGATCGCCATCGGACCGCCCACATAGAGCAGCACGAAGATCGACAGGCTGCCCGCCAACAGCAGCGAGGGGAAGGCCACCCCGCCGAGCAGGGCGCCGCGCATGCGGGTGCGCAGCAGCGCGGTCGCCTTGTCTTCAAAGCGCTCGATGAACCTGGGCTCGGCGGCGAAGCCCTGGATGGTGGCGATGCCCTGGAAGCTGGAGAGCACGTGCTCGGACAGCTCGCCGAGCTGCTCTTGGGAGCGCCGGTGCAGGCTCATCACCAGCGCGCTGCTCTGCTGCACGATGATCAGGCCGACCGTGATCGGAACGGCGCTGAGCACGGTCAACAGGGGCGAGAGATCCCACATCTTCCAGCCGGTCATCACCAGGGCCATGCTGACGTTGACCGCCTGCATCAGGCCAAAACCGACCACCGCCCGCGCATAGGTGATGTCGTTGGCCGCCCGGCTGATGATGTCGCCGGTGGTGTGGCGGGCAAAAAAGCTGGCCCGGCGGGCGAGCAGATCGCGGAAGATGTCGTCGCGGAGGTCGCGCTCGATGTCGCGGCCCGGGTTGAAGACGAGCACCCGCGACAAGGTGCGGACCACGATGACCAGCGCGCCCATCACGACGACCGCGGCGACCGGGCCGCCCAGCGCCTCACCGGCGCGGAACCGGTCGAGCGCGAGGCCGATCGACAGGGGGATCTCGACGGTGAGCCAGTTGGTCAGCCCCAGCGTCGCGAGCCCGCCCAGGTAGCGCCAGCGGTGCGCCCACGCATAGCGCCGCAACAAGCGGATGATCGGGTCGAGGACAGCGCGCGCTGCACCACGGGGTGCAGGCGCCGTCGCGGCGGCGGGGGGCGGCGGGCTCATGGCCGCGGCCTACCGCGGTCCGGCCGCGGGCGGTAGCGTGTCGCAACGCCGACCGGTCATCATTTGTCCCGCCAATTGGGTCGCCGCCCCTGACAGGCGCGCAGGTCATCGGCTAAGCTACCGAGGCGACGCTGCACAGGCGCACCACTCCCGACGCTCACCTGAGGCCCCCAGAAGAGGACTGAACATGAAATCAGACATCTTCTGTTCAGATAGGGCAGGTGCGGCCGCCCGCCGGTCGCCGCGCTGGCGTTGGATCGTGCTCGCGCTGGTCAGCGTCTTGGCGCAGCTCGCGCCCGCGGCGTCTTGGGCGCGGGGCCCCGCCGGCGGTGCGGGGGCGCCGAGCGGCGACGGGCTCGCCCGCATGCGCGCCGATCAAGCCTGGCTGGTCGAGCAGATCGGCCCCCGTCCCGGGGGCTCTGCGGCCGAGCAGGCCGCGGCAGATGGGGTCGCCGCCCGCCTGCGCGCCGCGGGCTGGGCACCCGAGGCGGTCGACCGCCCGAGCAACCAGCTCGCCTGCCGCGGCGCCCCCCGGCGGGTCTTCCTCGCCCACATCGACACGGTGCCCGGCAGCCCCGGCGCGGTCGACAACGCCGCAGCGGTCGCGGTGCTGCTCGAGCTCGCCCGCGACCCAGCCCCCCAGGACCTCTGCCTCGCCTTCCCGGATCGCGAAGAGCTCGGCCTCGAGGGCAGCGCGGCCATGGCCCGAAGCGGGCCCTGGGGCGGCGCGCCGCCTGAGCTCGCCGTGGCGCTCGATCTCGTGGGACACGGCGATCTGCGGGTCATGGGCCTGGGCCGGCGCTGGTCGGACAGCGGGC
>JBJONS010000391.1:0-9788 GCA_046051725.1 Pseudomonadota bacterium
GTGGACCCGGCGCTGACCGCCACCGGCGCCTGGACGTGCACGGCGGCGTGCACGAGCTCGTCGGGGGTGGTGCCGCCGTCGCCCAGGCCGCTGCACCGCAGATCGAGCTCGAGCAGCGAGAAGGAGAAGGCGCCCTCGCGCGCCGCGATGGCCGCGGGCAGCCGGGCCGAGAGCGCGAGGTCGAGCGTCTCGGCGCCGGGGAAGAGGAGCTCGATGAGCGCCGGCTCGATGCCCAGGTCCGCGGCCGACAGCGTGGACTCGAAGACCCCGCCCTGCCACGCGCTGTGGATCACGCGGTTGACCAGCGCCGGGCTGAGGGCGAAGGCGAGATCGGCGGCGCTCTCGGCCGGCTCGGGGGCGGGCCCCGGGCTGTGCAGGTTGCCGGGCGCGGCGGGCACGGCGGGGTCGAGCCGCCCGCCGCTGAGCTCGCCGTCAAAGCGCAGGGCGATGCCCGCCGGCTCGACCCGCACCTCGTCCAGCTCGCCGTGGAAGTCGAGCGGCGCGCCCAGCAGATCGAGGGGGGCGTCGAGCACGATGGCCTCGAGCTGCGCTTCAAGCACCGCCACGGTGTAGTCGGCGATGAGCGGGCCCACCACCGGGCTGACCAGCGCCTCGAAGTCGAAGCCGAGCGAGGCGGGGATGGTGTAGCCGCCGCTGTCGTAGGCCGGGCTGGTGAAGCTGACCTCGGCGCGGGTGGCCTCGACCCCGACGTCGCCGCGGGCGAGCGCGGCGAGCTCGAGGTCCATCGAGATCGTCGTCGAGGTGTCGGTGAAGCGCCCGGTGGTGGTGGACGGGAAGCCGCCCAAGGACACCAGCTGCTGGGTGGTGATCGCGAGGTCTTGCACGGTGAGGTCGATGCCGAGCTGGCCCGCCGACAGGCGGACCCCGGGGGTGAGGCTGGTCCAGCTCACGTTGGTCGCGTTGACGACGACGTTGATCAGCAGCCCCGACACCCGGGTCGACCCCGAGTACAGCGGGTTCGCGGCGACCAGCTCGGCCCGCACCAGGGCCTCGGTGACGGTGGCGCTCACCTCGTCGGCCAGGGTCAGGACCCCGCCCTCGGACAGGTTGACCGCCACCGCGGGGCTGAGCCGCTCGTCGGTCGGCCGGACGGGGCCCCGCGCCACGCCGAGGGCCCGGTCGGCGACGTTGCCGTCCCCGTCGGTGGCCTCGAAGACCAGCGCCTGCAAGCCGGCCTCTGCCGGCAGGCTCAGGCTGAAGCTGCCATCGGGGCCGAGCTCGACCGCCGCGCCGTTGAGCGTGACGCTCGAGATGGCGCTGACCGCGTCGTCGACCCGCCCGCTCACCGTGAGCTCGCCCCCGGTCGGCCAGGCGCTGTTCGCGGCGTCGGGCCAGGTGGCGGCCAGGGGCGCGTCGAGGGTGATGAGCGGGCCGTTGCTGTCGACGGTGATCGGCGCGCTGAGGCCCTGCAGCTCGGGCCAGCTGTCGCCGGCCGGCAGGGTGCCGGTGAGGACGTAGACGCCGTCTGCCCCGAACTGCACGCCCTCGATCGGGTCGAAGGTGGCGACGGGCGCGGCGCTCAGCGTGACCGCCAGCGGCATCTCGGCGCCGTCGGCGTCGAGCACCACCGCCCGCACCGGCAGCCAGGCGCCGATCTCGGCGCTGGTGGCCGCCTCGACCACCACCGTGGTGGGCACAGGGCCCTCGTCGCCGTCCTCGCCGCCGTCCTGCCCGCCGCCGCCATCGGCGCCCCCGTCATCGGCCGAGCCGCCGTCGGACCCATCGACCTCACCGTCGCTCTGCTCGTTCTTGTCGCCGCCGCAGGCGAGCAGGGTGGCGGGCAGCAGCAGAGGCAGGCAGCGACGAAGGGACATGGGGTGCTCCAAGGCGGGGTGTGCGGGGATGGTAGACCGGCGGGCCGCGGCCCGCGCTGCGGGGGGCTGCGCTCAGGGCTGGGCCCAGCGGCGGACCCGCTCGCCGAGCCGGCTCCACCGCTCGGTGCCGCCCTGCTCTTGTGCGGCGGTGCGGATCGCCCAGGGGTCGCCGATGACGCAGCAGAAGCGCCGCGCGCGCGTGATCGCCGTGTAGAGCAGGTTGCGGCGCAGCATCACGCGGTGGGCGCGGCTGAGGACCACCAGCACCGCCGGGTACTCGCTGCCCTGGCTTTTGTGGATCGAGATGGCCCAGGCCAGGGCGAGGTCGTCGAGCTGCTCGCTGCTGAGCGCCACGCGCCGGCCGTCGAAGTCGACGTGCAGCGTGCCGCCCTCGATCTGCACCACCCGGCCGGTGTCGCCGTTGAAGATCTCGTTGTCGTAGTCATTCCGGACCTGAATGACCCGGTCGCCCACCCGGAGCTGGCGCTGCCCGCGCCGTAGCGCGTCGCCGTCGGGGTTCAGCGCGGCCTGCAGCCGGGCGTTGAGTGCCTCGGTGCCGAGGACCCCCGCGTGCATGGGGGTGAGCACCTGCACGTCGCGCAGCGGATCGAAGCCGAGCCGGGGCAGCCGCTCGGTGATGACCTTGACCAGGGCCTCGGCGGCGGCTTCGTCTCGATCGCGGGGGAGCACGAAAAAGTCGTTCACCAAGCCGCTCTCGTCGCGCTCGGCGCTGATCGGCGCCTCACCCCGATGGATGCGCCACGCGTTGCGGACGATGCCCGAGTCGGCCGCCTGGCGGTACACCTCGGTGAGCGTGCAGACCGGAACGGCCCCGCACTCGACCAGCTCGCCGAGCACCCGCCCGGGGCCCACGCTCGGCAGCTGGTCGGCGTCGCCGACCAGGACGAGGCGGCAGCCGCTCGGCAGCGCGTCGACCAGCGAGGCCATCAGCTGCAGGTCGACCATGCTCGCCTCGTCGATGAGCACGCCGTCGGCCTCGAGCGGGTGGCTGTGGTCGCGCCCGAACACGCCCTCGCCGGGGTTGAACTCGAGCAAGCGGTGCAGGGTGCGGGCCTCGGCCCCGGTGGCCTCGGCGAGGCGCCGCGCGGCCCGCCCCGTGGGCGCGGCGAGCAGCCAGACCTCGCCGCGGCGGCGGGCCGCCCGGACCAGCACGCGCACGATGGTCGTCTTGCCGGTGCCGGGGCCGCCGGTGATCAGCGTGAGGCCGCCACGGAGCGCGACCTCGACCGCTTCGCGCTGCTGGCCGTTGAGCTGCAGGTTCAGCGCGGCCTCGTCTTCGGCGACGTCGACCGGGCGGCCCGGCCCGGCGGCCCCGGCGACGGCCACCAGCCAGGCGGCGACGTGCTCTTCGGCTTGATCGAGCAGGGGCCCGTAGATCGGCGCGAGGCCCGGGTCGGGCGCCTCGTGGCGGCGCAGGGTGCCGGCCTGCTCGGCGCGCTCGACCGCCTCTTGCATGGCCTGGGCGCTGATCTCGAGGCGCTCGGCCCGACGCAGCAGCTCGCCGAGCGGCAAAAAGCAGTGGCCCTCGCCCTCGGCCTGATCGAGCAGGAAGGCCGCGCCGGCCTCGGCCCGCGCCGGGTCGTCTTTGTCGAGGCCCACCGCCCGGGCGATGGCGTCGGCGGTGCGGAAGCCCACGCCGTTGATCTCGGCGCAGAGCCGGTAGGGCGTGTGCTGCACGACGCCGAGCGTGGCCGCGCCGTAGCGGTCGATCACCTTGTTGGCCAGGGCTTGGCTGAGCCCAAAACCGCGCAAGGTGGCCTGCACTTCGCGGTTGCGGCGGTCGCGGGCCCAGTGCTCTTTGATCTCGGTCAGGCGCTTGGACCCGATGCCGGGCACCTCGCGCAGGCGCTCGGGGTCTTCGTCGATGATGCGGAGGGTCTCGACCCCGAAGTGCTCGACCACCCGCCGGGCGAAGGCGTCGCCGAGCCCCGGGATGGCCGCCGAGATGAGGTAGCGCTCGATGCCGGCCACCGTGCGCGGGTCTTCGACGACCACCCGCTCGACCTGGAAGCGCCGGCCGTAGCGGCTGTGCTCGGTCCACCGGCCGGTGAGGCGCACCGACTGGCCGACCGCCACGTGGCCGATGGGCCCCACCGCGATCTTTTCGCCCTCAGGGTCGCGCAGGCGGGCGATCGCGAAGGAGCCGTCGGCGGACTGGTGGAGGAAGCCCACCAGCTCGCCGTCGAGGTGCGGACCGCCCGGCGCGCGCGCGGGCTCGGCCAGCAGGCTGGCCTGGCGATCCGGGGGCAGGCCGCGGGCGGGCGTGGGCGGGAGCAGGCTCATGGTCTGCTCCTATCCGTCGGCCATTCCCCTGTCCAGGGGTTCAGTGCGCCATTACTGGACAGGAAATGTCCGTCGCCTCAGCGGCTGTAGACCTCGTAGCGCTCGAGGTGGTAGTGGCCCATGGCCCGCACCACGATGCGCTTGCCGAGGCGCTCCTCCATCTGCTCGGTGCTCTCCATCTCGTCGCCGTACATCAGGTCGGCGACCAGGGGGTTCGCGTTGACGTAGATGGTGGCCCGGCCGCCGCCACGGACCGCCTCGCGGCGGATCTCGCGGAGGATGTCGTAGACGACCGTGAGGCGGCTGCGGGTGTAGCCGCGGCCCTCGCAGTAGAGGCAGGGCTCAGAGATGCTGCGCACGAGGTCATCTTGCGTGCGCTTGCGGGTCATCTCGACCAGGCCGAGCTCGCTGATCTTGAGCACGTTGGTGCGCGCCCGGTCCTTGCGCAGCTCTTCTTCGAGCGCCTTGAACACGCGCTCGCGGTTCGCGGCCTTCTCCATGTCAATGAGGTCCAGCACGATGATCCCGCCGATGTTGCGCAGGCGGAGCTGGTAGACGATCTCTTTGACGGCCTCGAGGTTGATCTGGAGGGTCGTGTCTTCGAGCGAGCTGCTGCCGACGAACTTGCCCGAGTTGACGTCGATCGCGGTGAGGGCCTCGGTCTGGTCGATGATGAGGTAGCCGCCCGACTTGAGCCAGACCTTCCGGCCGAGGCTGCGGGTGATCTCGGGCTCGATGCCGAAGGTGTCAAAGACGGGGTCCTGGCCGCGGTAGTGCTGCACCCGGTCTTTGTGCTGGGGCATGAACTCGCCCATAAAGCCCTGCACCTCGTCATAGAGGGCACGGTCGTCGAGCACCATGCGGTCCACCTCTTCGGTGAAGCCGTCGCGGACGATGCGCAGCACCAGGCCGTGGTCGGCGTGGATGCGGGCGGGCGCCTTGGCGCCGCGGCTGTTCGCCTGGATCTTGGTCCAGGTGCCGATGAGGTAGTCGATGTCCTGCTTGAGCGCGGTCAGCGGCTGGCCTTCGCAGACCGTGCGGACGATGAAGCCTGCGCCCTTCGGCCGGTACTTCTCGACGAAGTCGCGCAGCTTGCGGCGCTCGCGGTCGCGGTCGATCCGCCGGCTGATGCCGACGTGGTCGACGGTCGGCATGAACACCATGTACCGACCGGGCAGGGTGATGTGGGTCGTGATGCGCGCGCCCTTGGTCCCGATCGGGTCCTTGGCGATCTGCACCAGGATCTCTTGACCTTCTTTGATCAGGTCTTGGATCGGCGGGGTGCCCGCCCGCGCGGTGGCGCGGGGCGAGGCCTCGGCCACGGTGGCCTCAGGGTCCTGAATGCCGGCCTCGGGGGCGTACTCGACGAACTCGGGGTAGATGTCCCCCGCGTAGAGGAAGGCGGCGCGCTCAAGGCCGATGTCGACGAACGCGGCCTGCATCCCCGGCAGGACCCGGACCACCCGGCCCAGGTACACGTTCCCGACGTGGCTGCGGTTGTCGCCGCGGTCGACGTGCAGCTCGCTGAGCTGCCCGTTCTCCATCAGCGCGACCCGGGTCTCCCTCCCGGTCTTGTTGACGATGATCTCGTTTCCCAAAGTGATCTCCAAGGTGCCGACTGGAGGGCCGCTGGGCGCGCCACGCCACGCCGGGCCGCGCCTGCACGAGGCAGGGGGCCGCGAAGGTGGGCTGGCGGGACCGAGGGCTTCACGCGCATCCTCGCGGTGGGCACGGGGTTGAAAAGTGGAAGATGGTCTGCAGACCGTCGCTGCGGCGGAGGCCTGGCGGTCCAGGGCGCCCGCGTGCGTCGGCGGTGATCTGCCCGGAGAGGGTGAGGGGAAGGGGGCGCGGCGCGGTGAGCTCGCTGCTTCGGCCAAGGGATCCGCGCGGTGCGCGGGGTCGGCGTCGCGGCGTGGCCGCAGGGGGCTGGGCTCGGCCGGGGGCCGCGCCTGCTCACCCTGCCTCGCTCCGGGGAGGCGCGGCCGTCCCCCGGAGGGGTTGGCGACGCGCATCTTCCGGGCGGAGTGCCCGTTTCAGGTGGGGACGCCCACTCCATCGGGGCGGGCGACACCTGGACCGGGCGCGGTGCGCTTTGCAGCGCGAATGTCGCACGGTGCGGGGGGCGCGTCAACGGGGCGCCGCCGGTGCCCGCCTGCCGCGGCTCCGGCGTGCGATAGTCGGGCGCCCCCGCCGGAGCCCCCATGCGCGCCCTCAGCTTGCCCCGCTTCCTCCTCCGCCTGATCGGCGCATCCGCCCTCATGGGCGGTGTTTTGGGCGCGGTCGGCCCCGCGGCGGCCAAGGACGCGGTCGACCCCTTCACCGAGCCCGACGACGCCGACCTGTTCCGCGCCGAGCAGCGGGTGGTCACGGTCGCCAGCCGCTCGGCCGAGAACGTGCGCGACGCGCCCAGCATCGTCACTCTGGTCACCGACAAGCAGATCCGCGAGCGGGGCTACCGGAAGCTCTCGGATCTGCTGCAGTCGATCCCCGGCGTCTACGTGAGCCCCGCCCAAGAAGGCCGCTCGGTGGCTTGGTTTCGGGGTGTGGTCAGCCCTGACAACAACAAATTCCTGCTCCTCGTCGACGGGGTGCCCTGGTACGACGGCGTCTACACCCACGCCTGGATCGACGAGTACCTGCCGCTCGAGATCATCAAGCAGGTCGAGCTCATCAAGGGGCCGGGCTCGGCGGTCTACGGCACCAACGCCTTCGCCGGCGTGATCAACGTCGTGACCTACCGCGCCTCTGACCTGCACGGCGGTTTTGTGCGCGGTGTTGTCGGCAACGACGGCCGGCGCGGCCTCAGCGCGGTCTACGCCGAAGAGCTCGGCACCGGCCGCCTGCCGGTCGAGCTGCGCGCCCACGCCCGGGCGCTGCAGATCGACGGCGACGGCCTCGACGCCAACGCCGAGGGCGAGCGCAACGTCGTCGGCACCGCGCCCCGCCAAGCGCTGTCGGCCAGCTTTGACCTGCTCGTCGCCGGCCTGCGGGCCAAGGTCGACGTCATCGACTACCAACACACCTACTACACCCAGCCCCAAGATAGCGCGTTGGGCGTCATTCTGCAGGATGACGATATATTTTGGCTCGCCTACCGCAACACGATGGCCAGCCTGTCCTACGCGCAGCGCCTCGGCAGCTGGGGCACACTCACGCCGAGCGTCTACCACCAGCGCTACGACAACTCGTCGCACTACGCGTTCTTCTCGGACCCCGAGACCGTGCAGGCCGACGACGGAACGCTGAGCACCACGCTGAAGTCGACCCTGGTCGAGGCCGAGAAGCTGACCTCGGCCTACGGCGGCGGTCTGAGCTTCGAGGCCCGGCCCAACACCCGCAACCACACCGTGGCCGGCGCGGGCATCGACGTGGTGCGCGTGCTGAAGCTGCGCGACGACACCTTCCAAGACGGCGAGGGCGTGGCGCAGGAGCCCTCGGGCTTCTCGGTGCGCGACCCCGACGCCCAGATCTCGGACATGTACGTCTACGCCCAACACACGCTGAACGCAGCGTGGTGGCTGCAGCTCACCGCGGGCGGCCGCGTCGATCTGCACAGCTATTTTGGGCCCTTCGCCACCCCGCGCGCCGGCGTGCTGTTCATCCCCAGCGACGTGGCCGTGCTCAAGCTGCTGTACGGGCGCGCCTTCCGGGCGCCCAACGCCCGCGAGCTGCTGGTCACCGTGACCCAAGATGACGAGGGGGTCAACAACTTCGTCGCCGGCAACGAGAAGCTGCGCCCCGAGACCATCGACACCGTCGAGGCCGAGGTCACGGTGAACCCGCTGCGGGCGATGGAGCTGCGCGTCGCCGGCTTCGGCAGCTTCATCCGGGATGAGATCAGCACGCTCAAGGGCCCATCCGACGGTCCGCTCGGCACGGACTTCTACGGGAACAGCGGCCAGACCAACATCCTCGGCGCTGAGGCCCAGTGGAGCTGGACGCCGGGCGCCTGGACGGTCGACCTGTCCGGCTCAGCGACCGCGGCCCAAGATGTCTCGGATGATCGCGAGCAGTACGGCTTTCCCCCGCTGATGGGCCACGCGGTGCTCGGCCGCGAGCTGGTCGCCGGGGTCCGCCTGCACCTGCTCGCCGACACCTTCGGTCGCCAGCCCCGGGCGGAGTGGGCGCCCCAGAGCAAGCTGCCTGACGGCGATCCCTACACGCTGCTGCACCTCGGCCTGGCCACCGAAGAGCTGGGCGGCTCGCGGGTGCGCGCCGACGTGTCGGTCCGCAACCTGCTCGGCGCCGAGTACGCGACGATGACCTTCTACGACCAGGCCAACGCGACCACCACGAACGACGCCGGCCGCACGGTCGCGCGCTACCCCAATGATCTGCAAGGGGAGGGGCGCACCATCCAGGTCGGCCTCGAGCTGCCCTTCTGAGCGGCCCGCGCGCGCTCAGCGGCTGCGGGGCCGCTGGACCACGGCGTCGATGAAGCCGAGCAGGCTCGGGTCGATGACGAGGCCGATGGCGTCCTGGGTCTCGCGGTTCAGCACCACGCGCACGGTGTCGGGCGCCGCTTCGCCGAGCACGCCGATGTTCTCGCCGTCGAAGTGGCGCTTGAGCTGCTCGGCGGCGAGGCGGCCGATGGTGTTGGGATCGGGGGCCACGCAGAGCAGCGCGCCGGCCTGCACGAGGCCCTCGCTGTAGGCCAGCACCGGCACCCGGGCGGCGACGGCCTCGGCCTGCAGCACCTGGAAGTTGCGCGGGGTGACCACCAGCGGGTCGGGCAGCAGCCAGACCGCGTCGACCTCGTTGGGCAGCCGGCGCAGGGCCGCCCGCACGTCCCGCTCGCTGCTCAGCCGCCGGGCGATCACCGTGTAGCCGGCGTTGCGGGCCGCCTGGATCGCCTCGCCGACCATCGGGTCGTTGTTGGTGGTCGACAGCATGATGCCGACGCGCTTGACCTCGGGGGCGAGCAGCTGCAGCTGGGCCAGCACGAGATCGGGCGGCGGCTGCATGCGGACCCCGGCGACCGCCGGCCCGCTGATGCCGTAGCGGGCCGGATCGAGCACCATCGCGTGCACCATCGGCACCTGGGGCAGCCGGCGCGCGGCCAGCCAGGCCGCCTTTGCGCCGAGCGCGAAGATCGCTTGCGGCGGGTCGGCGGCGAGGCTGGCGGCGATGCGCTCGCCGGCCGCCTTGTCGCCGCCCACGTCGAGCACCTCGACCGGACGGCCGATCTGCCCGCGGAAGACGTCGATGGGCGCGTCGTAGGCGTCGAGATCATCCGACTTGAGGATGACCACCGTGTCCCGCGCCGCGGCGCTGGACGCGGCCAGCGCGAGGGGGAGGCTCAGCAGCGCGCGGAGCAGGCGGCGCAGCGGGCGGAGGGGGGTCGGCTGCCTGGACATGGGCCGCCTCGGGCTGGAGGGGGAGGGCGCGTGGCTTAGAACTGCGAGACGGCGTTCTTGCCCACGTCGACGGTCACCGTGCGGGTCGCGGCGGTGCCGTCCGGGGCGACCACCCGCAGCTCGTGGCGGCCGACGGGGACCCGGTGGGAGCGCAGCGGGGCGGTGCCCACCGGCGCGCCGTCGATGAAGACCCGGCTGCCCGGTGTCTTCGCGGTGATGGACACGAAGCCGAACTGAGCCGATGGCGCAGCCTCGGGGGCGGGCGCAGGCGCGCTGGCGGGCGCGGGCGCGC
>JBJONS010000392.1:0-3976 GCA_046051725.1 Pseudomonadota bacterium
CGGGCCAAGCCGCGCGCCCCGGGCCGCGCTGCCCAGAGGCCCGCCGCCGAGGCGGCCTTCCAGCCTGCGCCGCCCGACCAGGGCGCCCTGCAAACATGGGGTCAAAGTGACCCACCCGCCGGCGTCGCGGCTTGCGAGCGGGGTCGACCCCCGGCTACTTCTGGCCCACAGCGGCGCGGTTCGAAGCGCTGCGCCCTCTTCCCCGCTGATCGCGGCCAGCCCATATGGGCCCGTGCCCCGACAAGGATGCCCCGATGTCCCGCTGGCTTGTGACCCAGAGAGACCGCCAGTTCACGACGAAGGACCTCGAAGAGCTCAAGCAGCTCGCCCGCCAGGGCAAGGTCGGCCGCGGTGACATGATCCAGCCCCCGGGCGCGTCGGACTGGCTGTACGCGGTCGAGCTGCCCGAGCTGGCCGCCCTGCTCAAGGCCACCAAGCGCGACGACGACGACGACGTGCCGGTGGCCCGCAAGGCGCCGCTGCTCGCGCTGGCGGTCTTCTTCATCCTGGTGTCGGTGGCCGGCGGCGCCACCATCATGCACTACTACAAGCTGCTGCAGGGCGTGAACCTCGACCTGATGAAAGACCTGTCGCTGACCGAGATGTTGGTCACCGGCGACAGCGTCAGCCTCTACGCCGAGCCCGGCGGCACCGGCGCGGTGGCCGGCTCGGCGGCGAAGAACGACAAGCTGCAGCTGCTCAGCAAGCGCGGCCCCTGGTACCGGGTCGAGACCACGACGGGCACCCAGGGGTGGATCGCCGTCGACCAAGTCGTGCCGGCCTACTTCTTCGCCGACTCTGAGACCAAGAAAGACTACGACCCCATCTACAACCCCGACCGCTACGTCTTTGTGCGCAACGCGGGCTGGATGCAGGTGCCCGACGCCAAGGGCAAGAAGAACGTGACCGTGTTCAGCTTCCAGATGCAGAACAGCTCGAAGTTCGACATGGAAAACATCGTGCTCAACGCCACGATCAAGGACAAGAACGGCAAGGTCCTCGAAGAGAAAGAGGTCCGCATCGAGGGCCACATCAAGCGCTACGACAGCTCGATGGTCGGCACCCTGCTGCCCGACCCCAAAGACAAGGCCGGCGAGCGCCGCCTGCTGACCTCGACCAGCTTCGCCGACCTCTCGGCGGTCGACCCCGACCTGCAGCTGCGCTGGTCTGAGGGCATCGAGGTCATCCTCGACACCCCTGGGTTTGAGGTCGCGAACATCGACCTGCTCGAGGTCCGCGCGGTCCCGGCCAAGATCCAGTAGCGAGGGCGGCGCCCGCCGCGCGATGGCTGAACGGCCCCGCCTCGGCGGGGCCGTCGCCGTTTTGGGGGAACGATGGGGTCAGGCCCGCGCCCGGCCGACCGGAGCGCGCCGCGCAGCGGCGGTCTGGCCCCCGGGGCCAGACCAAGCCCGCGCGGGCGGCGATCCCGGCCGCCGAGGCCGGAGCGCCGACCGGGGCCGCGGGCGCGCGCGCAGGGGGGCCGCAGGCGCCCCCGGCCCCCTCACCAGCGCAGGTCGAACCACTCGCCGGTCGAGAAGGCGTCGTAGGGGTAGCCCCAGCCGTCGGGGTACTGGTCGCAGTAATACGTCGGCGGCCCGCACCAGCCCGCCGCGAAGCCGATGGCCAGCACGTCGAGGATGAGGCCCAGCGGCGCGGTCGGGAAGCGGAGCTCGACCACCTCGGGCGAGGGCATCTCGACCGTCCCCGTCGTGAGGGTGGTCCAGGACCCATCGTAGCCCTGCACCCGAAGGGTTCCGGCCTGCAGCACCCAGCGGTAGTAGGTGTAGGGTGCCCCCGAAGACTGGCCCCAGGCCTCGATGAACAGCGTGTCGGGGTCGATCGGCGCGTGCGCCGTCAACCGGATGGCCAGCTCATCGTCGATGAAGCGGTACTCGCCACGGGCGATGTCATTGCCGTGACCGAGCAGGTTGTCGCCGGCGGGGTCATCGGTGGTGGTCAGGGCGGTCCACGGCGGCTCGCCGAGCACCACCGGGGCGATCGCCCGGTAGGTGTTGCTGTCGTCGACCACCGTCAGCTCAAGGTTGAGCAGGTCGCCGGCCGAGCCGGTGACCGGACCGACCCCGAAGTCGACCAGCACGGTCGCCCCGAGCCCGATGAGGGACGCGGTGTCGGTCGCGTCGGTCAGGGTCGCGGTCGCGTCGCCGCTCAGGGCCGCGCTCACGTCGACCCGGCCGTCGGTGGGCAGGCCGCCGGTGTTGGTCAGCGAGACGTCGATGGTCGCGCTCTCGCCGGGGTCGAGCTTGCCATCGCCCCCCGAGTCGCGGATCTCCATCGCGGTGACCCGCAGCACGGGCCAGGGCACGCTGATCGAGACCGGCAGGCTCCAGCTCTCGAGGCCGTCGTCCAGCTCAATCGACAGCGTGACCGGCGTGCTGTCGGCGTGGGTGGCCGCCACGTCGAGGGTCGGGCCGCTGAGGACCAGCGGCTCGCCCGCCGTCCACAGGTCGGGGTCGAGCAGCAGGGTCTCGCCGAAGCTGACCGTCAGATCGGGGTGGGTGCTGACCACGTCGGCGGTCACCGCGCCGGCGGTCACCGCCCCGGTGTTGAGCAGCACCGCCGACATCGGCAGGCCGAGGTCGCCCGGCCGGGCGCTGCGGGGCGAGAACGAGCTCACCGCGGGCACCGGCGGGGGCGGCACCTGCAGGGTCACCGCCGCGCCGCCCAGCGTGGCCGGCCCGGCCGTGTACAGGTCGCCGGCGGCGTCGATGCGCAGGGCGGTGAAGGTGCCGGTGGCCGCCGTCTCGACCCGCGCGAACCAGCGGTCGGGGCCGGGCGCGGGGGGCAGCAGGTCGACCTGCTCGGTCAGATCGACGCGGAACACCTGGGGCCCGACCTCGACCAAGCCGGCGTGCACCGGCAGCAGCAGGTCGGGCGCGTTGGGATCACCGACGCCGAGCTCGATCAGCGCGCCGGCCGCCACGTCGAGGTTCAGCTCGATCTCGGCGGCGCTGCCCTGCCCGAGCAGCACCCGCTCGTCATAGGTCCACGAGCGGTCGCCGTCGGTGATGACGAGGCGCACCGGCAGGTACCGGTCGCTGGGCTGGTCGGGGTCGAGGGTCAGGCTGAACTCGACGGGCACCGTCGCGCCGCCGGCGACCTCGGGGATGTCTTGGCTGGTCGGATCGACCACGCCGCCGCCAGCGGGCAGCTCGACCGAGGCCACCCACCCCGTCGCGGGCGCGCCGGTGGTGTTCTCAAGGTCCCACCGGAGGGTGACCACGTCGCCAGGCTCGACCTCTTCGGGGGTCGAGCTGAAGGTGGGCTCGAGCTCGGCGGCGAGCTGCTCGACCCGCACCTCGTCAATGTACCAGTCATCGCCGTTCTGGGCCTGGTAGCGCCAGCCGAGGTAGACCGTCGGGTTGCCCGCCCAGGCCGAGAGGTCGTAGATGGCCGACCGGCCGAAGGCGGACTCAGACGGCAGGGGGAGCACCTCGACCACCGGCTCGAACGCCGCCGGGTCGGGTGAGGTCGTCGAGATGTAGAGCCCGTGGGTGCCCGCGTTGGCCGTCGCCGCGCCCGACTCGGCCCAGGTGACCATGATCTGGTCGAGCGTGGTGAAGTCGAGCGGCGGGCTGATGAGCCAGTCGATCATCTCGTCGCCCTCGGCCGAGCCGCGGGCGTGAAAGGCGCTGGCCGCCCCGGCCGCGGCGCGGCTGGTGCTGAGCGTGAACTGGTAGAAGTTGAAGCCCTCGGACGGGGTCTGCCAGCCCATCGTGAACAACGAGCTGCGGCCGTCGCCGATCTCGAAGCCATCGGTCCAGGGCAGGCCCGCGCTCAGCGGCCGCACCGCGCGCACAAAGGGCCCCGCGTCGCCCTCAACCGGCAGCTCGGCGGCGGCCCCGGGCAGGTCGGTCGCCCGCAGGTAGTACTCGACCGCCGGCGCGTTCAGGCGGGGGAGCTCACCCGTCCAGAGGCCGGCCTCGCCCTTCTCGAGCACCACCACGTCCCAGAAGGT
>JBJONS010000393.1:0-4049 GCA_046051725.1 Pseudomonadota bacterium
CCCGGTCGCGCAAGCGACCAAGGCGCGCAGCGCCGCGCCCGCAGGGGGGCCGCCGGCGGCCGTGGCCGCCGGGGCGCCCGCAGCGTGACCAGCCCGGGGCGCGCCCCACCGCGGCGGCGCGACGCCCGGGGCCGCCGCCGGCTCAGCGGTAGGTGACCACGCCGGTCGACTCGTCGAGAACGGCCCAATAGCGGTCGATCTTGTTCAGGCTGGTGCCGCTGCCCGACAGGTAGTTGTAGACCTGGTAGCCCGGGCCCGCGTCGTTGAGGTGGCCCGTGTCGACCAGCAGCGTGTCGCCGTCGAGGGCGAGGCCCGCGGCGATGTTCACGCCGTAGGCGTCCCCGGTGACCGAGGCGTTGAAGCGGGTGACGGTGTAGGTCGACGCGCCGGTGTTCAGGTACACGTTGAAGATGCCGAACTTGCCGTAGTCGGCGGCGGCCAGCACCACGTCGAGCTTGCCGTCGAAGTTCGCGTCGATGAGGTCCGCGGTGAGGGCGCCGCGGGTGATGCGCTCGACGCCGGTCATGAACGGCAGGTAGGTGGCGTTGCCGCTCGCGTCGACCGTGCTGAGCGCGTAGAGCTCGCGCACGCCGGTCGACAGGGTGACCAACCAGAAGGGCACGGGCTCAATGCCATCGCCACCCGGGTCAGAGGAGCCGCCGACCCCGTCGATGGTCCCGGTGGGGGTGCTGCTGCTGCCGCTGCCGCTGCAGTCGCTGTCGAAGCGGTCGGTGAGGCCGTCGCCGTCGTTGTCGATGCCATCTTTGCACTTGGTCTCGGTGCCGACGCCGGCGCCCGAGAAGGTGGCGCCAGGGATGGTCAGGCGCGAGGTGGCCCAGGCGTGGGCCTCGGCCGGCGCGGCGAGGCTGGCGGCGCACAGGGTGATGAGGGCGAGCAGGCGAAGGTGCGCGTGGCTCATGGGATCCTCGGGCCGGGGTCCGGCCGGTGGTGGGGGAGCGGGTCACACACGAGGCGCAGCCCCCACCACTCGCGGGTGGTGGTCGGCGGCGCGACGTTGCGGATGTTGAGGGTGCAGGCGGCCACCGGCCAGGACCACGAGCCGCCGCAGACCGGGTGCTGGGCGGCGGGGTCGACGAGCGGGGGCAGCGGGCGGCCGCGGGGGTCGACCGGCGGCCCCTCGTCGGCCCAGGTGTCGAGGCACCAGTCCATCACCCCGCCCGCGCCGCCGCAGACCCCGTAGGGCGACTGGTCTTCGGGGTGGGCGCCGACCTCGGCGGGCAGCATGCGGCCGGGCCGGCCAAAGCGGGTGTTGGCGTAGGCGTCGACCTCGGCCTCGCCCCAGGGGTAGCTGCGGCCGTCGACCCCACCGAGCGCCTTGCGCCACTCGTACTCGGTGGGCAGCCGCCAGGGCTGGCCGGTGCGCGCCGCCCGCCAGGCGGCGTAGGCGCGGGCGGCCGCCCAGGTGACCATGAACACCGGCCACGCGGGCTGCCAGACGTCGCCGTCGGCGTCGGGCACGAGGCAGAAGCCGCCGTCGGGCCGCCGGCCGTAGCAGAGCGGGCCGGTGCCGCCCCCGCCGGTCGACCGGTAGCGGGGGGCCCAGGCCAGGGCCGCCGCCTCGTCGCCCTGGGCGACCAGGTCATCGAGGAAGCGGATGAACTGCGTGTTGGTCACCGGGTGGCGATCGACCCACAGATCGTCGACCCAGACCCGGCGGGCGCTGAGGAAGATGCGCTGGTCGCGCCGGCGCGCGCCCACCCAGGCCCAGCCCGCCGCCACGAAGGCGGGCGCCTCGTCCTCGGGGGCGTGGGGGCCGGCGCCGGCCGGCGGCAGCCAGACCGGATGCGGCTCGCCCCCCTCGGGCGGCACGGCGTCCCAGCGCCCGGCCCGCTCGACGAGCACCGGCACCGGCGCGGTCGCGCGCCCCGGCGCCGCCACCTCGACGAGGTAGCTGCCGGCGGGCAGCCGCAGGTCGATGGGCATCGGGATCGGCGCGCTGAGCGCCCCGTCGAGCGGCACCGGCACGAGGCGCCGCTGCTGCTCGACGAAGCGGAGCACCCGCCCGGTCGCGCCGGGGTGCGCGCACCGCAGCTGCAGCAGGCCCGTGCCCGAGAGCCAGTCGGCGTGGGCGCCGGCCCGGTCGTGCTGGCGGATGAGCTGCTCCCAGACCAGCGCCTGCTGCGGATCGGTGGCGGCGCGCTCGGCGTGGCAGCGCACGAAGTGGGCGGCGAGGCGGGCGTGGGCCTCGGGCAGGTCGGGCTCGTGGTTGAGCGCGCCGCGGAGGTGCTCGAGCATCGCTTGCTCGGCGAGGGCGTGCTCGCGAACACGGTCGCGCACGTCATCTTCGGCGGCCCACAGCGGCGCGAGGCGGGCCGGCGAGGCCGGGCGCGGCAGGTCTTGCTGCTCTTGCCGCACCCGCATGCGGGCGTCCTCGACCGCCGCGTACAGCCCGCGCACGTGATCGGCGAGCGCGTCCGCCGCGGCGACCTGGGCCAGCGCGTCGTCGCGGCGGCGCGCGCCGTCGAGCCAGGCGCCCAGCCCGGCCGCGAGCACGCCGGCGTCGGCGGGCCGATCCCGCTGATCGGCGGCCAAGGCGCCGCGCAGCAGGCCGAGCAGCGCGGGCGAGGTCTCGGCGAGCGGGCGCAGCACGGGCACCCGGCCAGCCCGGGCCGCGGCGAGGGCCGCCGCGGTGGTGCCGCCGAAGGGCGGCTCGCCGCAGAGGATGTGGTACAGCGTGGCGCCGAGCGCGAAGACATCGGTCTGGGCGCCAATCCGGTGGATCTCACCCCGGGCCTGCTCGGGCGCCATGTAGGCGAGGGTGCCCGCCACCGACCCGACCTGGGTCGCCATCGCGCGCACGCGCCCGAGCGGGCTCAGGTCGACCGCGCCCGAGGCCTGCTCGTCGACCGTGCCGGCGGCCCGGCCCAGCACCCGGGCGAGGCCCCAGTCGAGCACCCGGACCTCGCCGAACTCGCCGAGCATGATGTTCTCGGGCTTCAGGTCGCGGTGGATGACGCCGCGGGCGTGGGCGTAGGCGACCGTCAGGCAGGCCTGGTGGAAGGCGCTCAGCACGCGCCGCAGCGACCACGCGCCCGCCGCCGCCCAGCTGCCGGACAGGGCGGTGGCCGCGTGCAGGTCGAGCAGCACGTCGCGCAGGGTGCGCCCCTGCACCATCTCCATCGTGAAGTAGAGGCGCCCGTCGGCGAGCCGCCCGAGCTCATGGACCGCGACCACGCCGGGGTGCTGGAGCTGGGCCGTGGCCTGCGCCTCTTCGACGAAGCGGGCCAGCGCGGCGGCGCCGACCTGCAGCTCGGGCCGGATGACCTTCATCGCCATCATCGACCGCAGCTGCTGGTCCCGCACCTTGTAGACCACGCCCATGCCGCCCTGGCCGAGCGTCCCGAGCAGGGCGTAGCGCCCCGCGATGAGCGGGGGCTCGGGCGCGCGCACGATCGGCGCGGGCCGCGGCGCCGCGGCCACGGCCTCGGGCACGAGGCTGGACAGGGTCGACCAGACGTCGAGGTCGGGCGGCGCGGTCGCCCCGCCTGCGCCCCCCTGCGCGCCGGAGTCCCCCGGCAGGTCGAGGGTCGCCTGGTCTCCGCCCAGGTCGGCGGCGGTGGACCTCGCCCCGGGCAGCTCGGCGGTCGCGCCGCCCGCTGCGAGATCGGCGGCGGTGGCGCCGAGGCCGGGCAGATCGACGGTGCCGCCGTCGAGGCCGAGGTCGGCCGGGGCGGCCGTGGCCCGGGGGCGGGCCGGCGCTGGTGGGACGATCGCCGAGGCCGCCATCGACTCGAGGTCCACGGTCGCCCAGCCCGCCGCGTTCGGCGAGGGCTGCTGCGCCGAAGAGCCTGCGGGCGCGCCGGTCATCGTGTCCTCCGTTCTGCCAAAGCTGTACTCCCGCCGGAGCCCCCTGTCATCGGGACCGCGGGGGTCCCCGCCGCGCGTCCCCAGCGGCCCCTGATCGACCAGAGCGAGCGGAATCAGACCCATCCCGCTGAACACGGCCCTGGCAAGCCGGACCTGAAGCCCCCCCGACTTCGACCGCACCCCTACCGATGGGGCAATCCAGCCCTCGTCATGGGACATTC
>JBJONS010000394.1:0-6888 GCA_046051725.1 Pseudomonadota bacterium
GCCCGCCGGCGCGCTGAGCGGCCGCGCGTCAGGGGGCCGGCGCCCCCTCTGCCGCGGCGAGCACCGCCGCCGCCGCCACCGCCCGGTCCACCTGGGGCGTGCCCCGCAGCGCCAGCGGCACCCAGGCGTGCAGCGCGCGCCGGCGGCCGAGCTGCTCGGGCATCACGGGCAGCAGCCCGTCTGCCGCCGTGGTCGGCAGCCACCCGACGCCCAACCCGGCGCGCACCAGCGCGGCGACGACCGCCGGATCGGCGCTCTGGACCGCGCAGCGCAGCCGCAGGGGCGGCCCGGCGCGCTGGTGCCAGCAGGGCTCCTCGTCCTCGGGGCCCCAGTGGGCCAGCGGCAGCGCGACCAGCTCGTCGACCCGCCGGGGCGGGCCGTGGGGCGCCGCCTGCCCGGGGCTGATGAACGCCCCCTCGTCCAGCCGGCCGAGCCGGAGGCGCAGCAGCTCGTCGGCGGGGGGCTCGTCGCCGAGGCTGACCGCCACGTCCACGTCGTCGAGCAGCTGGGCCCAGGGCCGGTCGCGGCGCAGCAGGCGGAGCTCGAGTCCGGGGGTCGCGCCGACCAGCGCCGCGAGCAGCGGGGCCAGCGCGCAGGCCGGGACGCCGGGAGGCAGGCCGATCCGCAGGGGCTGGAGCGCCGACGCGGCGACCACCGCGGCCCGCTGCAGCATCGCCGTGTGGCGCTCGAGCAGGGGGCGGCCGCGCTGGGCCAGCGCCTCGCCGGGCGCGGTCAGCACCACCCCGGTCGCGCCCCGCACGAACAGCGGCGCGCCCACCCGCGCCTCGAGCTCGGCGAGGCGGCGCCGCAGGCTGGCCCGGGGCTGGCCGAGGTGGCGGGCGGCCGCCGAGGGTGAGCCCGCGTCGAGGATGGCGAAAAAGGCGCGCAGCTCATCCAGATCCACGGACCATCCCCTCGAGGCACGGGCGCCGCGCCGGCGCGGCGGCGCTCATGCCTCCCCCAAAAAGCCGCGCACCAGGGCCATCAGGGCCCGGCTCTGCGGCAGCACCGCCAGCCCCTCGGGCACCAGGGCCCGGGCGGTGATCGGGCGGCAGAAGGCGCCCGGCAGCACCGGCACGAGCGCGCCGAGCTCCTCGGTCGCCGCCGGGAGCGCCGCGTCGGGCACGCGGGCGATGCCCAGGCCCTGGCTCGCGCACTGGCGCACGAGGTGCACGTCGGCCGAGACCATCGCCGGGCTGACCGGCAGCGCCTCACCCCCGGTCATCGGCCAGCGCTCGGGGTCCTCATCGGTGGGGCTCCACGAGAGCAGCGTGTGGCGGGCCAGATCGGCGACCGTCTGGGGGGTGCCCGCGGCGGCGAGGTAGTCCGCCGAGGCGAGCAGGCGCTCCTCCATCCGCATGAGCACGGTGGTCTTCCACGCGCCGCGCGGCACCCGCGCGCCGAAGTGGAAGACGAGGTGGACCTCTTCGCGCAGACAATCGTAGGGATCGTTGTAGAAGCGCAGGTTCAGGCGCACGCCGGGCACCCGGCGCCAGGTCTCGGCGATGAGGGCCGACATGAGCAGCGGCGGCATGCCGACCGGGGCCGCGACCTGCAGCACGCCGAGCCCGCCGCCCGAGGCCTCCCGCGCCGCGGCCAGCGCGGTGCCGGCCTCGTGCAGCAGCTGCCGGCCGTGGGCGACCAGCTCGACGCCGGCCGGGGTCAGCGCGGCGCCGAGCCGGGTCGGCTGAAGCAGCGGCGCGCCGGCCTGCGCTTCCAGATCGGCGACCCGGCGCCGCAGCGTCGCCCGCGAGATGCGCAGGGCCTCGGCCGCGCCGAGCACCGAGCCGGTGTCGGCGACCGCCACCAGCGCCCGCAGGTCGTCGAGGTTCACGGGCGGCTCCGGCCGGCGGGGACCATCAGGCGCCCTCGCAGGGGTGCCCGGGGGGCAGCGGCAGGCTGAACGCGGGGCAGCACCGGGGGTCGAGGCCGAGCAGGCCGCCGACGAAGGTGACCAAGTCGCGCTCATCCGCGAACTCGGGCACCTCTTGGCAGCACTCCTGCAGGCTGCTCTCGGCGAGGTCGTTGCGGGCGGCCGCGTCGGCGTCGCGGGGCAGGGCCGGCGGGCTGGTGAGGTCATCGGGCGAGAAGCCGGCCATCACGTACTTCGCGTAGTTGCACGCCAGATCATCGGGGTAGCAGCCGGCGTTGCTCTCGACGCAGGCGCCCTCGGCGTCGACCTCTCCGTCCAGGCACAGGCAGTCGGCGTCGCCCGGCGCGCAGGCCTCCACCAGCTCCATCATGCCCTCGTCCTCGTGGTTGAGCTTGTGGCAGTGGAAGACGTAACGGCCCGCGTAGATCTCCGGATACTTCGCCAGCAGGTGCACCGGCTCCATGCCATTGGCGACGATGTCGTCGAGCTGCACCCACAGCGTGTCGCGCCAGTGGGGGAAGGGCGGCTCCTTGGTCGAGGCGCTCGGGCAGACCACGTAGGGGTTGATGTGGATGTGGTAGGGGTGCCCGTCGGCGGCGAGCACCTCCCAGTGGTCCGACTCGCCGGCGCGCAGCACGCGGTCGTTGCGGTAGCCCGCCCCGTCGTCGTTCACGAAGGCGTGCCGCGGCCCAAAGTTGCGGCAGTTGACGTTGGGCTCGGGGCAGAGGCAGGGGTCGGTCGCCCCGTGGCCGTGGTCGCCCGACTCGCCCCGGCAGCTGCCGCCGGTCGACGCGGTCTCGCGCGAGACCCCCGGATCGACGCCCGGGTGCAGCAGGACCACCTCTTGCGGCGACTCGGCCAGCGCGGGGTCCTCGAGGTTGTCGCAGCTGACCGTCACCCCGGGCACGCCCCGCACGGTGTCGGTCCAGGCGGTCGGCGGGGCGATGGACGCGAGCAGCGCGTCGAGCTCAGCGGCGGGCGGCAGGGCGTCGAGGCTGGGCGCGCCGGCGGCCTCTTTGGTCTGGATGACCGCCAGCACGTTGCCCACGTCGGGGAAGACCGGCAGCCCGCCGTCGGGCACGGTCAGATCGGTGGGGCGCGCGGCGATGAGGCACCAGGTCTGCTCGGTGGGCGGCAGCGCGACCAGCACCTCCATGCGGTAGCCCGGCGAGAAGAACAGGCTCTGGCGGGTGAAGGACTGGGTGAAGGTGATGCCGTCGGCGGCGATCTGCACCAGGGGCTGCGGAGCGGCGTTGTCGTAGCTGCCGCAGGTCGCGTCCCGGCTCGGGAACAGCGCCATGTACATCTCATCGGTGCCGCCGGCGTGCACGAAGCGCCAGCGCTCGACCTGGCCGGGCGGGCTCACCAGGGTCGGGGCGACCTGCCCGTTGAGCAGGGTGCGGCTGGCCTTGGTGATCGCCAGGAAATTGTTGATCGAGAGGGTGTCCTCGCTGCAGGCCTCGCCGTCGGCCAGGGGCTCGACCAGCGGCAGCCCCTCGACGTTGGTGGCGGTGACGTCCCAGGGCATGTGGTTGACGACCAGCAGGCGCTCTTTGGCCTCGCTGACCACCGGCAGGGTGTCGAGGTCCCCCTCGATGATGATGGTGCCCGCCGCGCCATTGGCCAGCTGGATGCCCGTGCTGCCGTGGATGTGGGGGTGGTACCAGTTGGTGCCGGCGTAGGCGAGGTGGTCCTCGTCGATGTCCCAGCGGTACTTGGCCCGGCTGAGGTAGGGGACCTCGATGAGCACGTTGTCGCCGTAGAAGTCATCGGCGAGGCTGTCGCCGTCGGCGGGGTTGCGGCCGCAGCCCTCGCCGGCGCAGGCCGGCCCGCCGACCGCGTACTCGGGCCGCACGTGCCCGCCGTGGAAGTGCAGGTTGGTGAGGTTGAAGTCGTAGCAGTGCTCGGTCTCAAAGCCCTCTTGGCCCGAGATCAGCCGCTCGTCGGGGCGGATGAACGCGTTCTCGAGGTCGACCCGGATCTTGCGGTCGGCGCCCGCCGGCACCCGGATGGTCGGGCCCGGCACGCTGCCGTTGTAGGCCCGCAGGCAGTAGCGGGCCCCGCCGATCTCGACCTCGCTGGGCGCGAAGCGCAGCTGGTAGACGCCATCCGCGTCCATCGCGAGCTCGGGGGGCTCGCGGAAGGTCTCGCCGAGGTCTTCGCCGCCGGTGTCGCCCGAGTCGCCGTCGTCGCCGCCGTCCGCGCCGTCGGCCCCGTCGGTCCCGTCCACGCCATCGGCGCCGTCCGCGCCGTCCGCGCCGTCCGCGCCGGCATCTCCGCCGTCGGCGGCGCCGTCTCCCCCGCTGCCGGCGGGTTTTCCATCGCCGCAGGCGGCGAGCAGGCCGAGCAGGCCCAGCAGCGGGGAGCAGCGGCGGGCGCGGCAGAGGAGGGTGGGGCTGGGGCGCATGGGTGCTCCGAGGTCGGCGTTGGAGGTTGCTTCCCCAGGATTTACGCGGAGGGGTGGGGCTCGGGAGGGCGCGATGCGGCCACCGGCTGCGCAACAATCGGCCGCGGGCTGCCCTGGTCCTCGAGCGCGCGCATCCACTGGGTGAAGGCGGCCGAGGCGGCCTCGACGGCCGCGGCGTCCACGCCGAGCTCCTCGAGGCTGTGGTTGATGGCGTAGCGCTCGCGCTCGCGCGGCCCGTGCGCGCGGGGCAGGTGGGGCGCCAGCTCGTCATCGCCGAAAATGGCGCCAAACACGATCAGCAGCGCGCCCGGCAGGTCGTCGACGAAGCGCCGGAAGGGCAGCGCCACCCGCACCGGCCCGGCCGGCGCGGTGAACCAGCGCCGCTCGAGCTCATTGTAGGGCACCTGCGACCTGAGCCCAAAGTGCCGGACCCAGGCCCAGGGCCGCGGGGGCAGGCCCGGATCGCCGGGCTGCAGGCGCATGAAGTTCAGGCAGCTCTGCAGGCGGGGCAGCGGGGCGCGCAGCACGGTGACGAAGCGCGCGTCGGGGAAGCGCGCCGCCAGCGCCGGCGCCGAGGCCAAGAAGTGGCCCTTGACCATCAGGTGGCGCGGGCCGGCGGCCGGGCCGAGGTCGAGCAGCAGCTTCTGGCCCAGCCGCTCGAGGTAGTCGACGAGGTCCTGCTCCCACAGCGCGGCCGAGGACGCGGTCGAGGCGTGCGCGCCGAACTCCTCGGTCAGCGTCTCTTCGCCGAGGTAGGGCACCAGCCCGCCGCCGCGGTGGCCAAAGAACCACACCTCGAAGGTGTCGGTGTGGCGCAGATCGAGCTCGTGGCGGGCGATGTACTCCGCGGGCATCAGGCGCAGGAAGGCCGCCTCGGCGCGGGGGAGCACGTGCCGCGCGACCAGCGGCCAGCGGCAGAGGCGCCAGGCCCAGCGGTAGGGCACCACCATGCGGGCGAGGCTCGGGGCGGCGACCCGCGGGTCCTGCTCGATGATGTGGGCGAGCTGGGTGCTGCCGCTGCGCGCCGCGCTCAGCTCAAAGATCGGCGCCACGATGCGCACCCGGTCGAGCGCCGCGCCTTCGAGCAGCTCATCGAGCAGCCAGGCGAGGCCGGGCAGGGGCGCGCTGACCACCGCGCACAGCAGCCCGAGGGCCACCAGCGCCTGGACCCGCAGCGGCAGGGCGGGGTGGCGCCGCAGCGCGGCCCGCAGCCAGCGGAGGTGGACGCGGAGCGGCGCGACGTGGGGCGGGCGGCCGTAGACGGCCACGAGCAGGAGGTAGATCGGCCAGAGCGGCGCGCAGAGCAGCGTCAGGCACGTCACCATCCACAGGCGGAGGCCGACCGCCCGCAGGCAGAGGCCGAGGCCCGGCGGCGGGGGCTCGGGCGGGAGCGGGCTCTGGGGCAGGATCACCGGCGCTCCCCGGGGGCCAGGGCGCTGGCCAGATCCACCGCGCAGTCCGCGCCCCGCCATGACCGCTTGCACTCGTAGTAGACGGCGACCCGCTCGCCGCAGCCGGCGGCCAGGGCCTCGAGGCAGCCCGCGGCCTCATCGGGGTGGTAGCGGCAGCCCGCGTCGGCCTGGGCCGCCGCGACGGCCTCGCTGACCTCGGCCTCGCAGGCCGCCGGCGGGCTCGGGTCGAGCGCGCAGTCCGCCACCCAGGCGCACATCTCTTCGGGGAGCTGCTCGGCGAAGCTCTCGGGCTCGGGGTAGCCGCAGGCCGAAGACAAGGCCGCGCAGAGCAGGGAGGGCGCGACGCGCCGCAGCATGGACGCCGGCGGCGCAGAGGGGTGCAGCGCGGGCCTCACTTGAGCCTCCAGCCGACAGAGACGCCGATCATGGGAAGGTGCACCCACTCGTCAAAAACGTAGTCGAGGTAGCTGGCGACCCCGGTGGTGACGTCGTCCGAGAGGGTCTGCCCCACGGCGTTCCGCGCCTCGCGGGTCGTGCGGGCCATGCTGCGGGTGGCGACGGTGCCGGCGAAGCCGAGGTTCGCCCCGAGGTGCAGGCGCGGGGCCGGCGACCACTCCCAGCCGGCGCCGGCGGTGAGCTGGTGGGCGCTCACGCCGACCTCGATGTCGCCGGTCACGTCTTGGGCCGACGACAGCAGGCGGCCGTCCATCGCCTCGCCGAAGGCCGAGAGCTCGGCGGTGTCGCCGCCCAGGGCCAGCAGCTGGTAGCCGCCGAGCACCACGAGGCCCCGCTCGGGCAGGGGCCGCCAGCCGCCCTCGACCCGGGTGACCAGCGAGCGGCGCAGCGCCGCGTCGATGATCGTGGCGACGTTCTCGCTGTAGACCTCGTACTCGGTCAGGGCGGCGTTGGTGAGATCGACGTAGGGGCCGGGCATGACGCCGAGGCTGAGCTGGCCGCGCAGCCGGTGGGGCCCCTCGACGGCGGCGCTCAGCCCGACGAGGACCGGCACGTCGGTGCGGGCCGAGAGCGCGACCCCGCCTTCGCCCAGCGGCTTGGCGGAGGCGACCGGCGCGGACGCGCAGACCGCCGCGGCGAGGAGGAGCGCGCGGGAGCGCAAGAGCAGGTGGGACACGGGGCCTCCGACCCGCCCAGGCTACCGCTGGCCGCGGCCGCCGGACCTGCTCTCGCCCGGCCGG
>JBJONS010000395.1:0-6451 GCA_046051725.1 Pseudomonadota bacterium
CGGGCGCCCTCGTTGTATGCGCCCTCGAGCACGGCCTTCTGGTCGATGCGGACCCGGGGCAGGTCTTTCTCGGGCAGCTGGACCACCACCCGCAGGCGGCTGAGATCGACCACCTGGAACGCCCGCTTGGCGCTGGTGGCGAGCTCGCCGACCCGCACGTCCCGCACGGTCAGCGTGCCCGAGATCGGGCTGGTGATGCGGGTGAAGCCCCGGCTGCGGCGCGCCTCTTGAAAGCTGGTCTCGGCGGCGGCCATCGCGTTGCGGGCGGTCCGCAGCTCGCCCTCAGAGACGGCGCCCTGGCTGTGCAGCCGCTCGGCCTCGGTGAGGGCCTGGCGGGCCCGCTGCAGCTCGAGGCTGGCCCGGTCGGCGTTGGCGTCGAGGCTCGGGTTGGCGAGCACGGCGAGCAGCTGGCCGGCCGAGACGGTCGCGCCCTCTTCGACCAGCACTTGCGTGATGAGGCCGTTGGCCTCGGGCACGATGTCGGCCTGCACGTCGCTGTCGAGCGTGCCGCTGGTGACGAGGTGGTCGGCCACCGCGCCGACCGCCGCGGGGGCCGCCTCGACCAGCACGCGGCGCTCCGGGCCGGGCTCGTCTTCGCCGGCCCCGGGCTCGCCGTCTTCGCCGCCGGGTCCGCCGCCTTCGGGCCCCCCGCCGCAGCCTGCGCCGAGGACCAGCGCGGTGAGGGTGAACAGCAGAGCGATGCGGACGCGGGCCACGGAGGCCTCCAAAGACGAGGGCGAAGGTGCGGGCCGCTGCCGGCGCCCCTGCCCGCGGGGGCAGCGCGGGCGCCGGGGCGCGCGGGGGAGGGGCTTCGCGCGCCCGCGGGGGCGGGCGGGGCGGAGCCGCAGGCTCAGGCCTGGCGACCCTCGATGGCCAGCAGCATGACGACCGCCGCTACGCCGAGGCGCGGATCAAGCTTGCCGGCGCCCGCCGAGAAGTCGACGTCGTAGCCCACCCGAAACGGGTTGAAGTGCTGCTTCACCGAGCCGACGTTCGCGTCGCCGATGGTGAAGGTGAAGGACTGGGGCACGAGGTTGCTGAGGAACCGGCGGACCATCGCCAGGAAGGCCGAGTCCTCTTGCACCTTGCCGATCTCGGCGCCGCTCGCGTCGAGGATGGCCCACTCGTCGCGCAGGATCGACTTGAGGCCCTTGCGCTGCAGCGCGCCGACGCTCTCGCCGCTGGCGACCTCGGTCACGTCGTAGGTCGCCGAGAAGTCCAGGGCGCTGCGGGCCTTGATGCGCAGCACGGCGTCCTTCTCGCCCTCGTCGGCGAAGACGGTGATGTCTTCTTTCAGCTTGAAGGCCTTCTGCTTCACGTAGAAGGCGAGGCTGCCGTCGGTGTTG
The DNA here is from genome assembly GCA_046051725.1 of Pseudomonadota bacterium. Classification (GTDB taxonomy): domain Bacteria; phylum Myxococcota_A; class UBA796; order UBA796; family UBA2385; genus JAEUKK01. The sequence continues at coordinate 1,347 of JBJONS010000395.1, forward strand.
TGGATGCGGAACGCGTTGCCCAGCAGCTTGAAGAGGGCCTTGCGGGCGACATAGTGCGACTGGAAGCGGGTCAGGGCGGTGGTCATGGCGACTCCAGAGGGGACAGGGGACGGGGGCCGGGCGGGCGCGGGCTGGTATCCGGTCCCGGCCGCTGCGCCGGGGGGCGGGCGGTCGCCGCAAAGCGCTGAAACAGGCGCAGGCGCGCGGTGTGGCCGGGCCCCCGCGGCCCCCTCGGGATAGACGCCGGCCGAAGAGGTCCGTCATGATTGTGCGCCTTGACCACATCGCCGTCGCTGTGCCCGATCTCAGCGCGGCCATCCGCCGCTTCCAAGAAGACCTCGGCCTCTCCTTCGAGGGCCAAGAAGACGTCGCGGCGGCCCAGACCCGCACCGCGTTTTTTGCGGTCCCCGGCACCCACATCGAGCTCATCCACCCCCTCGACGGGCAGGGTCCGGTGGCCGGCTTCCTCGAAAAGCGCGGCCCCGGTCTCCACCACTTGTGTTTTGAGACCGACGACATCCACGGCGACATGGAGCGCCTCGCCGCCAAGGGCTACCGCTTCCTCAGCGCGGCCCCGACCCCGGGCGCCCACGGCTCGATGGTGGTGTTCATCCACCCCAAGTCGGCCGACGGCGTGCTCATCGAGCTGACCCAGCGGCCCGCGCACGCGCCGGCGGGGGGCTGAGCCCATGCCCACCGCTGCTCCGCCCCCGTCGGCCGCCCGCGGCGCGGTCGGTCACACGACCACCCTGGCCGAGCGCAAGCGCCGGGCCGGGCAGCGCTTGGTCATCGGCTTGGCCGGCCCGAGCTTAGACAACGAGCAGCGCAGCTTTTTCCGCGAAGTGCAGCCCGCCGGCTTCATCCACTTCGCCCGCAACATCGAGTCGGCTGAGCAGATCGCCGAGCTGAACCGCGAGCTGGTCGACCTATCCCCCGATGACCGGCCGCCGCTGCTGTCCATCGACCAAGAGGGCGGGCGGGTCCAGCGCCTCAAAGACACGCCCTGGCCGTCGATGCGCGCGCTCGGCAACCTCGCCGACCTGCCGACCACCACCCAGGTCGCCGCCGCGATGGCCGATGAGCTGCGGGCCACCGGCTTCAACCTGAACTTTGCGCCGGTCTGCGACGTCGACAGCAACCCCAAGAACCCGGTCATCGGCGACCGCAGCTTCGGCAAGCGCCCCGCCGAGGTCGCGGCCCAGGCCGTCGCCTTCCTCGAGGGCCTGCACAGCCACGGCGTGATCGGCTGCGCCAAGCACTTCCCCGGGCACGGCGACACCAGCGTCGACAGCCACCTCGCCCTGCCGGTGGTCGACAAAGAGCTCGGCGAGCTGCGCGAGGTCGAGCTGCCGCCCTTCGCCGCGATGGTCAAGGCCGGCGTGGCGATGGTCATGACCTCGCATGTGCTGTTCCCAGACCTCGACCGCGACCTGCCGGCCACCCTCTCCGAGAAGGTGCTCAAGCGCCTGCTGCGCGACGAGCTCGGCTACAACGGCGTGGTGATCAGCGATGACCTCGAGATGAAGGCGGTGCGCGGGCGCTGGGCGGTGCCCGAGCTCGTCGAGCTGGCCACCCGGGCGACCGTCGATCTGTTCTGTGTGGGCCGCTCTTTTGAGCATGACCTCACGCTCAGCGGCGCCCTGTTCGAGGCGCTGGTCCGCAGCCAAGAGGCCGACAACGCCCTCGACCGCGCCGCGCTCGACGCCACCCGTCGGCTGTGGGCGCTGCGCCTGCGCTTCCTGCGCAGCCCGTCGCCGCCGCCCGACCGCGCGGTGGTCGGCGGCCCCGCCTTCCGCGCCTTGGCGGCCTTCGTGCGCGCCCGCGGCGCCGAGGCTGGCCTGAGCTGAGCCCGCTGACCTCCCCCGTGCGTCGGGGCGACGCCCGCCCCGGTGCGGCGCCGCCCCCTGGAGCCCCGATGTCGCCCCGCCTCGCCGCCCTCCTCCTCGCGCTGGCCGCGCTGCTCACGCTGCGCCCGCGCCCCGCCGCAGCCCAGTCCTGCCAGGCTGTGGTCGACGTGCCTGAGGGCCTTCAGGTGGCCTGGGTCTCGCCGATGGGCCGCCGGGTGCGGGCCGGGGCGACCATCGAGGTCGTCCGGGTGCAGGACCTGCGCAAGTGGGTGCGCGACCACGGCGCCGACAGCGCGCGCCTCGTGCAGGGCATGGGCATGGCCCCGCGGTGGGGCGGCCGCCGCGCGAAGAAAGAGTACAAGGTCGTCATCTTCGACGTCCAAGCCGACTGGATGTGCCGGCCGATGGGCGACGTCGAGGCCGGAAAAGACGTCGGCGGCGTCATCGCCTGCGACAGCCGCGAGGGCGGGCGGATCGCCTACCACCGGTCGGGCTACACCGGCTGCGGCTACACCCTCGACACCGGCGCCTCGACGCGTGGGCTCGACGTCTTCCGGGTGAAGTGGTCCGACGCCAGCACCTGGGGCTTCTGCACCATGCCGCTCGAGCGCTTCATCAAGGGCGCCTGAGGTCCGGGCCCGCTCGCGTCGAGCGTGGGGTCCTGGGCGTGCCGGCGGCCGGATGGGCCGCCGTCGGCCCCCCTCCGGCCGCGGGCCTGCGGCCCTTGGTCGCTGCGCGACCGGCGCGGCGCGCCGGCCTCCGGTCGGCCTCACGCGCGCGAGGCGGCGCACGGGGGCGCTTGCGCCGGCTCAGCGGGCCGGGGCCGCGGGGCTCGCGCTGCCTGCGGCGCACCAGTCGTCGTCGGCGCCGGGCCCGCCGGCCCAGGGGCTCTCTTCGGCGAAGCGGTGGCCGAAGGCCCACTCCAAGGCCAGCTGGTAGCCCCGCTGGGGGATGGTGTGGCCCGAGCTGTGCCGGCAGCGCACCACCGTGTGGCCGTCGGTCACCAGCCCGGCCTCGAGGGTGTCGGTGGCGGCGGTGAAGTCGACGAGGGTCAGGCTCGGGTCCGGCCAGACGTCGGCCTCGCCGCCCGACATCAGCAGGGTGGGCAGCGGCGTGGGCGGGCTGCCGTAGGCCGCGCCGGGCGTGGTCCAGATCGGCACGCTGATGTCGGCGCCGCCGCTGGCCTCGACGGCCGCGGCGAAGGCGTCGCCCCGCTCGCGGATGAGGACCGTGGTGAACAGCGCGCCGCCCGAGAAGCCGAAGGCCGAGGTGGCCGGCAGGTCGATGTCGTGCTGCTCGGCGGCGCAGGCGCGCAGGTCGTCGAAAAGAACGAGGTCGCCGTCAGTCTCGACGACGAGGTCCCACAAGAAGAAGCGGAAGCCGAGCAGCTCCATGATGCCGGACTGGGGAAGCACGATCAGCGCGTTGTTCTCGTTGGCCACCCGCTGCAGGCCCAGCCCGCGGACCATCTCGCCGGTCGGGTCGGGGGTGCTGCCCGGATCCATCAGCCCGTGCAAGAAGAACATCAGCTTGAGCGGGCCCGCCGGGGCCTCGGGCACGACGACGGTGCCGGCCCGCTCCACCCCGCCGCTGGTCAGGGTGAAGCCGCCGGTGGCGCTCAGGTCGGGGCAGGCCCCGCTCGGCGCCGCGAGCGGGCGGAGCGTCGGGCCGCTGTCGCCGCCGTCGGCGCCGCCGCTGTCCGCCCCGCCGCTGTCCCCCGCCTCCCCCTTGTCGGCGGCGCCGCAGCCCGCCGCCCCGAGCCAGAGCCCCGCCGCCGCTGCCCGAGCCACCCGCGCCGTCATCATCCCGCACCTCCGCGCCGAGCTTAGCGCCAGCGGCGGCGCCGCGCGGGTGTCCGGGGCCCCAGCGGCTGGATACGGCGCGGGCGCGCCGCCTAGGTCGGGCGGCGCGGGGCCGGTCGACCGGCCGGGGTCTGGGCGAGGGCGGGGCGCGACGATGAGCGAAGCGGCAGCGCGGCGCCTGTACTGCAGCCGGTGCCTCAACACCTTCGAGGCCGACCACGAGCAGTGCCCGAACCTCTCGTGTCGGCGCAAGCGCCCCACCCGCGGCTGGGGCGTCATCTTCGCCGAGGGCGACATCTTCGACCGCAACTACCGCATCCACAAGATGCTGGCGGTCGGCGGGGCCGGGGTGACCTACCTGGGCCGCGAGATCGACGCGAACGGCGAAGAGACCGGCCCGCGGCTCGCGATCAAGGTGCTGCTCGCCGCCCGCGACGCGGGCCCCTACGTGCGGCGCCTCGCCACCGAGGCCCAGATCATCCAAGAGCTGGACCACGCGAACATCGTCCAGTACCTGGGCTTCGTCCATCGGGCCGGCCACAGCCCCTTCTTGCTCACCCGTTTTGAGAGCGGGGGCAGCCTGCTCGACCACATGCGCCGCGTCGGCACGCTCAGCGTGCGCGCGGCCTGCGTGGTCGGGCGGCAGATCTGCTGGGCGCTCGAGAAGGCCCACGAGCGGGGCATCGTCCACCGGGATCTCAAGCCCGAGAACGTGCTGCTCAGCCGCACGGTGCCCGCCGGCGAAGACCCGGTGGTGCGGGTGGCCGACTTTGGCATCGCCAAGGTGCAGGGCAGCCTCAACACCAACCTGACCCGGGTCGGCGCCTTTGTGGGCACCCCCCACTACGCTGCGCCTGAGCAGTTTGTCGGCGGCACCGTGACCGAGGCGGCCGACGTCTACTCGGTCGGCGCGCTGCTCTACTTCTGCATGACCGCGCGCCATGTGGCGCGCTTCGCCGACCGGCTCGACCCCGAAGAGGGCTTCCAGCTCCTCTGCGACTCGCTGCCGCCCCTGCTCGAGCGCACCGGTGAGGACCCCGCGACGCTGACCCGCATGAACGCCGTGCTGGCGGTCGCGATGCGCGTCGACCCCAAGCAGCGCTGCACCGTGGTCGAGCTCGACCGGATGCTCGAGGCCGTGGCCGCGGGCCGTGATCCCGAGCCGCCGGTGCAGCCCGCGCTGGCGCCCGAGGTGGCCCTCGCCCCGGCGGCGGTCGGGCTGCTCCCGCCGCCCGCGCCCCTCGCCGCGGGCGCGGCGCCCCCCCCGGGCGCGGGTGTCCCGGCGGCGCTCACCCGCAGCGAGCCCACGATGGCCGGCGGCGAGGTCGGCGCGGGCCAGGTGCAGCCGGTCGCCGCCCCGGTGCCTGTGCCGGCCCCGGCCGCGCCGCCCGCCGGCGCCCCGCCCCCCGCTTCCCCGCTCCCCGCGCCTGCGCCCGTGGCGGCGACGGCCCCCGCC
>JBJONS010000396.1:0-8399 GCA_046051725.1 Pseudomonadota bacterium
CGCCGCCCTGGGGTCGGGCGCGCGCGGGGGCCGCCGTCGAATGTGCTATTTTTCCAGCACGACGGGGCGCAGGCCGCCTCGGGGTGTGCTACTTTTCCAGCACACCGTCCGCCGCCCACCCCGGAGCCCCGATGCCCACCGCCGCGGCCCGCCCCACCCCCCAGCTCGTTGCCGGATTGCTGGCCCACTCGGCCGGCACAGCGGTGGGCCAGACGCCCCCGACGCCCGCCGCGGCTCCGCCGGCGCCCGCAGCCGCGTCCACCCACGAGTTTCCGCTCGCCAACCCCCCGGTCACCCCGGACGACGGGCAGGCCTTCGGCCCCCCGCGCGACCCGGCCCGCCCCGCTGACCCGGCGCGCGCCGACGGCACGGTGCGCCTCGGGGTGCCCCAGCTGGCCCCGCCGCCGGGGCCGACCGTGGTGGCCCCCCACCCCCTGCCGGCGGCGCTCGTCGAGCTCCAGCACAACGCCGGCCACCTGCAGCGCTGCTGGGACCAGCGCTCCCCCGCGGTCAAGGGCGGCAGCATCACCATTCACGCCCACCTCGACCCCCAAGGTCTGGTGACCGGCCAGTGCATCACCGACGACACGGTGGGCGATCCGGCGATCCAGCGCTGCGCGAACGAGCTCATCGCGATGGGGCGCTACCCCACGTTCGGCGATGAGCCGGCGGACGTCACCTTCTCGATGAGCGTCGGGCCGGCGGCGGGGGGCTGAGGGCGGCGCGGGGGTGGGCAGCGGCGCGCTGCGCCGGGGCCGCCCCGTGCCCGCGCCCGTCCCAAAGCCGACCCGCATCCACCCGGATAGCCGGCGGCCCATGCACACGCCCGCCCGCCTGCCCGCCGCCCTGCCCCTGGCCCTCGCCCTGGCCGCCTGCGCCGAACCCGGGGGCAAGGGCCGGCCCGGGGCCGGCGACACCGGTGCGGCTGACAGCGGGGCTGCGCCCGCAGCTGGCGGCTGGACCCTCCCCGATGAGGCGGCCCCCCACGCCGCCACCTGGCTGGTCTGGCCCCACCACCGCACCTATGGACGGGCCTACCGCGACCAGCTCGACCCCACCTGGGTCGCGATGACCGCCGCGCTGGTGGCCCATGAAGACGTGCACCTCGTCGTTCGCGACGCCGACGAAGAGGCGCGGGTGGCTGCGCTGCTGGCGGCCGGGGGCGTGGCGGCCGACCGGGTCGACTACCTGCACCAGCCCGCCGATGACGTCTGGGCGCGCGACATGGGGCCGGTCTTCGTCGTCGGCGACGACGGCGCAGGCGCGGTCCTCGACTGGGGCTTCGACGGCTGGGGGGACGACGCGCCCCACCGGGATGACGACGCGGTCGCCGGCGCCGTCGGGCGCGCCCTGGGGCTGCCGGTGATCGACCGCAACGACGTCGTTCTCGAGGGTGGGGCCATCGAGCTCGACGGCGCCGGCACGCTGCTGACCACCGAGAGCGCCGTGCTGGGCGACGGGCGCAACCCCGGCTTGGGGCGCGGCGACCTCGAGGCCGCCTTCGCCCAGCAGCTCGGCGTGCGCAAGGTGGTCTGGCTCGACGGCGCGCCGGGCGGCCGCCTCGACATCACCGACATGCACATCGACGGCTTCGCCCGCTTCGCCCCCGGGCCGGTGCTCGTGACCCTCGCTGACGCCGATCTGGCCCGCTGGGGGGTGCCCGCGGCCGACGTCGCGCGCCTCGGCGCGCTGACCGACGCCGACGGCACCCCTTACCCCCGGGTGAACTTGCCGCTGACCGCGGCCGACGTCGTCACCACGACCGGCTTCGACGTGCAGTTCCCCGGCTCTTACCTCAACTACTACGTGGCGAACGGTCTTGTGTTGGTGCCCATCTACGACGACACCAACGACGCAGACGCCCTCGCTGCGGTCGGCGCGCTCTTCCCCGATCGCGCCGTGATCGGCGTCGACTCACGCGACCTGTTCCGCCAGGGCGGGATGATCCACTGCGTCACCCAGCAAGAGCCGGCGGGCCTCCGCCCCTGAAGCTGCGGCCGGTCCCGGCCCAGATGGCCGTCCACACCGACGTCCGCACCGGCGTCCACACCGGCGTTCAGACCGGCGTCCACACCGGCGTTCAGCCCCGCTCAAGCCCCCACCGCCCGGAGCCGCGTTGACCCTCGCCTCACCCCGCCGGCCCCTCGCCCGCCCGCTGCTCGCCGCGCTGCTCGCGCTGGCGTCCCTCGCCGCGGCCCCGGCCTTGGCCGCCCCGCCGCGGGACAACCGCATCCCCGTCACGCTGAACATCGGCCTGGGTCCGGCGATCGGCACGATGGTGCTGCCCGGGCTCGGCGGGCCACCCCCGGTCAGCCTCGGCCTCAGTTTGCGCGTCGAGGCCTACCTCGACAGCCAGACGCTGCACAGCAAGCGGGTGATGCGCCAGGTGCCGCGCCAGTACCGGGACATGATCCGCGGCAGCAAAGACCTGCACATCCTGCCCTTTCCGACCCCCTTCCTGCCCGATACGGCCCTGCTGCTGCCGCTGACCGGTCACGACGGGGGCCCCACCCTGCGCGCTGTGGCCTGGTCACCCTTCGGCCTGTATCTGACGCACAAGGTCAAGCCGGCGCACACGGCGCTGAGCCTGGGCCCGCGAATCGCCTGGGTCTCGCTGGACGGAGACGCGGCCGCGGACCCCGCGGCCCCCTCTCACGTCTTCCTCGCCCTCGAGCTGAACCCCGAGCGCCAGACCCACATGCAGAAGCGCTGGGGCACGACCCTCGGCGCGCGGGTCGCCCCGGGCTTCGTCGGGCCCCGCACCATCGCCGGGCAAGCGGGCGCCGGCGGCTTTGGGATGGGGGTCGACGCCTACCTCCGGCTTCAGCTGCGCACCACCATTCGGGTCAAACCCTAAGCCTCGCGCCGCGCCCGCCCCTACCGACCGGCTGGCGACCCTCGACCGCGGGGCGCGCAGTCCGGGTCGAGGCCCGGGGCGGGCGCCTGCGGCCCCCCAGCGCGCGCGCCCGCGGGGCCGGGCGGCGCTCCGCCTGCGACGGGATCGCCGCCCGCGCGGGCTTGGTCGCTGCGCGACCGCCGCTGCGCGGCGCGCTCCGGTCGGCCGGGCGCGCATGGGCCCTCAACGCCCCGAGGGCCCCTCGTCGGTCGGCTCGTCGGTCGCCGGCAGCTCGGCCGCGGGGGCCCCGTCGCCGACCGGCGCCGCGGTCGTCGGCTGCCCCCAGGGCCAGTCGGCCCGCGGCGAGAAGCCGAGGTGCACCGCCCGCGCCCGCACCGCGCCGACCGTCCGGCCCAGCGCGGCGGCCAGCGCCCGCAGCTCGCCTTGCTGGGTCCAGCAGGCGCCGACCGCGTCGTCTTCGCCTGGGGTCCACGGCGCGCCGATGCGCGGCAGGGCCTCGGGGCCGATGCGCGCCGCGGTGGCCGTCTGGGCCAGGCCCAGGGCCACGAGGCGCCGGCTGACCTCGCGGGCGTCGGCGCCGGCCTGGGCGGCGATGGTCGGCGCGGGCAGGCCCTGGGTCCACGCCGCGCGCAGGGCCTCGTCGCTGAGCCGCTTGGCGGGGCGCAGCTCGACGGGAAGTGTCTCGCTGGCGCCGTTGTCGAGCAGCGCGTCGATGCCCGCCCGCAGCGCCCGCAGCTCGTCGACCTCGAGCGTCAGCAGCGCCGCGCCGTCGACCGCGAGGGTGACCGTCGGGCGGCCCAGCGCCCGGTGGCCGTGCAGCACAAAAGCCCGCCCGCTGGCCGACCAGCGCACCACGCGCCCGGCCTCGCGCCGCACGCTGAAGGTGTGGGGCGCGCCGGACGCGGCCTTGTCGTTGTTGCTCGCCACGTTGCCCCCTCGGTCGGTCGTCCTGGTCCGACGGGGTGGCCCTAACCGGCCCGCTGGGCGTGGGTTTGGGCCGAGGGCGGGGCCTCGGGGCGCGGTGGCTTGCGCGGCGGTCGCGCGCCCCGTCGGCCACTCGAATTGTCGGCCCTTGCGCGGGGCGAGGGCGGACCCAGCGGCGCGGCGGCGGGTCGATAGGAGCGCGCGCCCACCCTCCCCGGAGCCCCGATGCACCGCCGCGCCCGCACGCATGTCCCTGCCGCGATCCTCCTCCTGCTCGGCTGCGGCGGGCTGACCGCCTGCGAGGGCAAGGGCGGGGCGGCCGACGGCGGGGGAGAGGGCGGAGCGGAGGCGGGTGGTGGCGACGCCGGCGAGGGCGGCGAGGGTGTGGGCGGAGGCAGCGGCAGCACCGACGGCGGTGAGGACAGCGGCGCACCCACGGCGGTCGACGCCGACGGCGACAATGTGCCCGCAGATCAGGACTGCGACGACGCCGACCCCGCTTCGCTCACCACCGACGTGGACCCCGAATGCGACGGCTTCTACCTGCATGAGAACGGCGTCACTGTGCTCTGCCCCGCGGTCGCGGCGAGCGAGACGGGCATGGTCGGGGGGCGCGAATTCACCAAGCGCGATGATGCGCTGCTTCGTCTGCTCGACGTGCGGTCCCGCGACTGGGCGCGCACCTGCACCAGCGGAGTGACCGACATGAGCGGGCTGTTCCTCGACGCCGGTGACAGGTTCAACCAAGACATCGGGTCGTGGGACACGAGCAGCGTCACCAACATGAGCGGAATGTTCGACCGCGCCAGCCTCTTCAACCAAGACATTGGGTCGTGGGACACGCGCAGCGTCACGGATATGTCGCGGATGTTCGCGAGCGCACGCAGCTTCAACCAAGACATCGGCGCGTGGAACACCGGCGCGGTCATCGATATGAGCTCGATGTTCAGCAATGCAGAGCTGTTCAACCAAGACATCGGGCGGTGGGACACCAGCGCGGTCACCGACATGAGCTTGATGTTCGGTGGGGCCGACCTGTTCAACCAAGACATCGGGCGGTGGGACACCAGCGCGGTCCGTACGATGCGGTGGATGTTCTACGAGGCGCAGCGCTTCAACCAGGACATCGGCGGGTGGGACACGAGCGCTGTCACCGACATGCTCGGCATGTTCCAGCAGAGCCGCGTGTTCAACCAAGACATCGGGGCGTGGGACACGGGTGCGGTTGTCACGATGACCGACATGTTCGCTGGTGCGTGGGCATTCAACCAAGACATCAGCCGCTGGGACACACACAGCCTTGAGAACATGCAGGGCATGTTCAGGTCCGCCCGGGCTTTTCGCCAAGATCTGAGCGACTTCGACATCTCTGGTGTGACAGACCTGACCGAGGTGTTTTACGCAGCGGGATCTGGCGTGGTGGTCGCTGGTTGGGACACCAGCGGCGTCACCAATATGAGCTACACGTTCGCGTCGTCGTCGTTCAATGGCGACATCAGCGGGTGGGACACGAGCAACGTCACCGACATGACCAGCATGTTTGCCGAGTCCTCGTTCAACGGCGACATCAGCAGGTGGGACACCGGCAGCGTCACGACCATGGCCAGCATGTTCGCGAACGCGGCGTTTGACAGTGACATCAATGGGTGGGACACGAGCAGCGTGACCGACATGAGCGAGATGTTCTCGGGCGCCTCGTTCAACCAGAGCATCGACGGGTGGGACACGAGCAGCGTGACCGACATGAGCGAGATGTTCGCCGGCGCGCTCTACAACGGCCCGCTCAACGGGTTGGACACCGGCAACGTTCGAAACATGTACCGCATGTTCTACGGGGCCGTGGACTTCAACCAAGACATCGCCGCATGGGACACGAGCAAGGTGTCTTCGATGCGCGAGATGTTTGCGGGCGCGGCACGCTTCAACGGCGACATCGGCGCCTGGGACACCAGCAGCGTCAGCGATATGCATGCGATGTTCAACTGGGCGAGGTCGTTCAACCGCGACATCAGCGGATGGAACACGGGCAGGGTGACCAACATGCACTCGATGTTCCGCTACGCGACCGCGTTTAACCAGAACATCGGCGGCTGGGACACCAGCCGGGTGCGCGAGATGGAGTCGATGTTCTCGTACACCCGCAACTTTAACCAAGACATCGGCCCCTGGAACACCGCGAGCGTCACGAACATGAACTACATGTTCTCCGACGCCGAGGCGTTCAACCAAGACCTGAGCGGCTGGTGCGTGACCGTCTTCACGAGTGAGCCCTACGGCTTCGATGCCCGCGCCGACGCCTGGACCGCCCCGCAGCCCGTCTGGGGCAGCTGCCCCACGCCCTGATCGGCCGCAGCACGGTCGACAACGACGACCTGCCGCGCGCCGTTCACACGCCGCCGCGCGCGCGGCAGGGGGCAGAGGGGCCGCGCCCGCCGCCCGCGGGGGGCGCGGGTCGGCCACCGGCCGACGGAGCGCAGCGAACCCCCGGCCGCACCCGGCCCGGCGCCTGCGCCGGGGCCGCCCCGCACACGGCCCGACTTAGGCCCGCCGCCGGCGCAGCACCGCCAGAAGCCCGACCAGCCCGGCCAGGCCCCCGACCGGCGCTCCGCCGCCGCAGCCGCAGCCGCCCGGCTTTCCACCCCCGTCGCCGCCGGGGACACCCTGCGCGCCGCTGTCGTCGACGACCCCATCGTCGCCCGCGCCATCGCCGTCGGGCACGTCGGTGTCGGGGCTGTCGGTGTCCGGGGTGTCGGTGTCGGGCGAGGCGGCGTCTTCGCCGTCGCAGTCTTGATCGACGCCGTCGGCCGGCGTGTCGACCAGGCCCGGGGCCCGCGCGGGGTCTCGGTCGTCACAGTCCCCGGTCGGCGCGGCGGCGCTCGCCTCGCCCGGCCCGTCGCATAGCGGGTCGTCCGAGGCCACCGGAGCGGCGCCCTCGGCGACCACCCCGTCGTTGTCGGCGTCGGGCAGGCAGAGCTCGCCGCCGTCGCAGTCCTGGTCGACCTCGTCGCCGATGGTCTCGTCGGCTTCGGGGTGGCGCGCGTCGTCTTCGTCGTCGCAGTCTTCGCAAGCGGCCCAGCCGTCGAGGTCGAGGTCGGCGAAGCCGGTCGAGCCGTCACAGTTGCGGTCGGTGGGATCGGCGCAGTCCGGCTCGGGCGCGTCGGGGTAGGTCAGCAGATCGCCGTCGTCGCAGTCTCCGCCGACGGTCACCTCGCCCGGGCCGGGGTCGCAGGCCGCCCGCATCACCGCGCTGTCGCCAAAGCCGTCGAGGTCAACGTCGACGTAGACATCGACCTGGCCGGTGGCGGAGGGGTCCGCGTCGTCGCTGAGCCCGTCGCAGTCCTCGTCAAGATCCGCGGCGTCGCACCGCTCGGTCATGCCCGGGTGCCGGGCCGGGTCGGCGTCGTCGCACTCCTCGCAGGCGGCCCAGCCGTCGAGGTCGAGGTCGGCGAAGCCGGTCGAGCCGTCGCAGTTGCGGTCGACCGGGTCGGCGCAGTCGGGCTCGGGCGCGTCGGGATAGACGGCCAGATCGGCGTCGTCGCAGTCACCGGGGGTGGCCACGAAGCCGGCCGGGGGCAGACAGCCCGAGGCCGTCGGGGCGGCGGCGCCGAAGCCGTCGCCATCGGCGTCCCAGTAGAACTCGGTGAGGCCGTTGACGGTCGGGTCGTCGTCGTTGACCAGCCCGTCGCAGTCCTCGTCGACGGTGCCCGCGTCGCAGACCTCATCGCCGTCGGGGGAGATCTCCGTCCGGGTATCATCGCAGTCACCAGCGACCGCCACGTGACCGCTCGGCGCGCTGCAGGCCAAGGCCGTGAGGCCCAGATCGCCGTAGCTGTCGCTGTCGGCGTCGCGGTAGTAGGTCGAGCGCCCGCCCACGCCCGGGTCGGCGTCATCCGACAGACCGTCGCAGTCCTCGTCGACGTCGAGCGCGTCGCAGACCTCAGCGGCCGCCGGAGAGACCCCCGCCCGGCTGTCGTCACAGTCGCCGGCCGCGCCCACGTGCCCGACCGGCGCGCTGCAGCCCAGCGCCGTGACGCTGGGATCACCGTAGCTGTCGCCATCGGCGTCGCGGTAGTAGGTGGAGCGCCCGCCCACGCCCGGGTCGGCGTCGTCGGACAGGCCGTCGCAGTCCTCGTCGAGGTCGGCGGCGTCACAGACCTCGCTGCCCGCCGGAGAGACCCCCGCCCGGCTGTCGTCACAGTCGCCGGCCACCGCCACGTGCCCGCTGGGCGCGCTGCAGGCCAGGGTGGTCACGCTGGGATCACCGTAGCTGTCGCCATCCCCATCGGCGTAGAAGGTCGCGCGGCCGCTCACGCCCGGGTCGGCGTCGTCGGCGAGCCCGTCGCAGTCCTCGTCGAGGTCTGCGGCGTCACAGACCTCGCTGCCCGCCGGAGAGACCCCGACCCGGCTGTCGTCACAGTCGCCCGCCACCGCCACGTGGCCCGAGGGCGCGCTGCAGGCGAGGGTGGTCATGCTCGGATCACCGTAGCTGTCGCCATCCCCATCGAGGTAGTAGGTCGCGCGCCCGCTCACGCCCGGGTCGGCGTCGTCGCGCAGGCCGTCGCAGTCCTCGTCGAGGTCGGCCGCGTCACAGACCTCGACCCCGGCCGGAGAGACCCCC
>JBJONS010000397.1:0-5362 GCA_046051725.1 Pseudomonadota bacterium
GCTAAAACAGCGCCGCTGGCGTTATGCCCGCGTGATCTGGCGCTGGGGTGCGGCCCGCGCGCCGGCCGCCCACGCCGCCGCGCAGCGCCAGGCGAGCCGGGCCGCCTCCCCCACCGGCGGGGGCCCCAGCGCGGCCCGGGCCGCAGGGTCGGCCTCGACCGGGTGCGGGGCCTGCACCCACGCCGAAAAGACCGCCGGCGGGGCCCAAGGCGCCGCGCCGCGGCGGCCGAGCAGGCTCTGGCGCAGGCCGACGAGGTGCAGGGCGGGCACGGTGGCCAGGGCCGAGAGCAGCGCGGGGTGCAGCGGGCTCGGCGTCGGCAGCGGGCCGCCGCGGGCCAGGGCGGCCATGCCCAAGGGCAGCAGCGCCGCGGTCGACAGGTCGAGGCGGGCGGCGGTCCAGGCGGCGGCGGTGCCCCAGCGCGGCAGGCCCTCGCCGAGCAGGGCGTCGATCGGCAGGGGGAGGCTGGGGCCGGGCGGCGCGCCGCGGGCCTGGGCCAGCAGGCAGAAGGCGGCGGAGGAGAGGGCGGGTCCGGGGAGATCGAGCGCCGGGATGGCGTCCAGCGCGTCATTCAGATCGCGTTCATCGAGCGGAGCCGCCGCCGGCTCGGGGGCGCCCCCCAGCTCTGCGGCCCGCAGCGCGCCCAAGGCCAGCGCGTGGTCGACCGCGCGGTCCCAGCCGGCGCGCGCGCCCGCCCGCCCAGGCGGAGGCGCGCCCGGATCCCACCAGCGGCCGGTCTGGGGCGGCCCTCCCCCCGCGGCGTGGAGCAGGCCGCCCGGGCCCAGCGGGGTGGCGACCGCTCCCCCCAACGCGCCGGGGTGGGCAGCGAAGCGCAGGCCGCCGGGGGCGGGCGCCCACCACCAGCCGAGCTGGCCCAGGCGATCGGCGGCCAGCCAGAGCTGCGCGCCGTCGAAGAGGACGACCAGCGCGCTGCCCTCGAGCTGGGCGAGGGCGCGGACCGCGCCGGCCCGCTGGGCGAGCTGCAGCAGCAGGGCCGCCGGCCCGCCGTGCAGGCCGTGGGCCCCGGCGAGGCGGTCGAGGCGGGCGCAGGGGCCGTAGACCAGGGCCCGCCAGCGGCCGTCCTCTGCGAGATCAGCGCCGGGTAGGGCGCTCCACTCGAGCGCTCCGGCGTGGAGCCGCCCGCCCAAGCCGCGCAGCGGGTGGGGCCGGCTCATCGCCGCAGCCAAGAGGCGACCGCCGGGGCCGCGGCCTGGGCGGCGGCCGCGTGGCCCGCGGCGGTCCAGTGCCCGTCGACCGGGAAGTAGAGGCGGGCGCCCCCGGCCGCCTCGAGGGCGGGGGCGAGGTCGGCGACCGGCGCGTGCCGCCCAGCGCGAGAGGCCGCCTCGGCCCGTGCTTGTTCCCAGTCGAGGCCGGCCGCGGCGGGGTGGGTCCGGACGAGGGCCGCCCGTGCGCCGGCGTCGACCATCGGCGCGTCGGGCAACAGAACCACGCCCAGCGCCGCGTTGTGATCGGCGCAGACCTGCGCGAGCGCGGCGATCAGCGCCTCGGTGGTGGCCCAGGCCTCGGGCCAGGGTGCCGGCCGGGCCGGGTCGTGCACGCCCAAGGGCGCGGGCAGCCCGCCCGCCGCCGCCGCCCGGGCCTCGGCCGCGCCCCCCAGCGCCCGGCCCAGCGCCCGGGTCGCCGCGCTGGCCTGCCAGAGCGGCGTGCGGGCCAGCGCGGCCAGCGCGCCCTGCAGGCCGGCCTCTTGCGCGTCCCACGCGACGAGGCGGCCGTCGACCAGCCGCAGGTAGGGCTTGTCGGCCTTGGTGTCGAGCCGCGGGTCGTTGTTGAAGACGTCGTTGGCCACGAGAAAGCCGAGCACGACCAGGGCGGGGCGCAGCCGGGGCAGCAGGTCTTCGGCCAGGCCGAGCGCGGTGGCGGTGCCGGCCCCGGGCACGCCCGCGCTCAGCACCTCGGCGGGCTGGCCGGCGGCCGCGAGCGCCGCTTCGAGCTGCGGGCCGAGGCCCTGGCCGGGGGGCACTTGGGCGGCCTGCACGAAGCTGTCGCCGAGCAGCAGCACCCGCGGCCGGTCGGCCGGCGGCGGCCCCCAGGGGCGGTCGACGAAGCCTTCGGCGTTGACCTGCACCACCACGTCAAACTCGGCGCTGCGGTTGGGGAAGGCGCCGGGCTGGAGGAAGGCGCCCCGGCGCAGGTCGGCGCGCGGCCCGCCGCCGAGGCCGAAGGTCCGCGCGCCGAGCTCAAGGGCCGACAGGCAGAGCAGCAGGCTCAGCGCGGCGAGGGTGATGCGGAGGGCGAGGGGCGCGGGGCGCGGTCCGGGCATGGGCGGAGCATAGGCCAGGCCGCGGGCCGCGCTCCCTCAGGGGGCGAGCGCCAGCGCGCGGTCGCGGGCGGGGCCCGGCGGCCAGGACGCCGGGGGCTGCAGGGCGGCGGCGGCGGCCAGTGCGGCCACCCGGTCCAGGGGCGCGCCGCCGGCTTCGGCGATGTGCAGCAACAGCGGCAGGTCGGCGGGATCGCCGCGGTCGGCGAGCTCCAGCGCGAGCGCGCCGCCGAGGCCGGGGGCGGTGGCCCAGCCCGGCGGCACGGGCTCACGGCGCTCGACCGCGACGGCGACCTGGGCGGCCCCGGTGGCCATCCTCGCGCTGCCGGCGCCGCTGACGCGGGCCTTCATCTTGGCGGTCCCGGCGCCCTCCCCCGGCGCGGCGCTCGGCTGCAGCGGGCAGGCCGGGCCGGTAGGCCCGCCGTCGAAGGCGTGCAGGCAGGTGGTGAGGCGCTGGGCCTCGGCGACGCTGCCCGGGTTCGCGCGCAGGGCGGCGCCGAGCGCGGCGGCCCGCACGACGTCGTCCTCCTGGGTGGGCGCCGGCCCCCAGGCCAGGGCGGGCAGGGGCTGGTCGCGCCAGGCGTGCAGCCAGGCCTCGGGCCCCACGGCGGCGATCAGCGCCCAGCCGGCCGCGGGCGCGGTGGGCGGGCGGCGCAGGGCCGCGGTGCGGGCCTCGGCGCAAGAGGGGCCGGCGAAGGCGGACGCCGCGCAGGCCGCTTGCGCCGGGTCGGCCCCGGGGGCGCCCGCCCAGGCGGCGGCGCTGGCCTCGGCCTCGGCGTGGGCGGCGCGGAGCCGAAAGAGGCGGTCACCCCGAACTGCCCGCTCGCGCAGGATGACGTGCCCGACGCCGATCAGCAGCGCGAGGAACGCGAATCGCCCCGCGGCGCCCCAGGCCCGTTCCAGCGCGCGCCGCAGGTGCGGCGGCACCCACGGGCCCCCCTCCTGCGCCGCGGCCCCCTGCGCCCCCCGGTCGCGGCTCCGGCGCCGCCGGGGCGCGCCGGACCCGTCGGCGGGGGCCTGCTCTTCGGTGGCCTCGTCGAAGTTGCCAAGCTCGGCGCTCATCGCCCGGGCCCCGCGCTCACCCGACCTCCAGCGCGGCGCTGCGCACCGCCTCGACCATGTGGTCAAGGTCGGCGGCGCTCAGGTTCGGGTGCACCGGCAGGTGCAGCAGCTCGGCCATGGCCCGGGCGGCGTTCGGGCAGTCCCGCTTGTGCTCGGGGAACAGCGGGTGGTCGCCAAAAGCGTTCATATAGCCGATGGTGGTGTCGACCCCGCGGGCCCGCAGGGCGGCGGCCAGCGCGTCGCGCCGCGGGTGGTTCACCACAAAACTCATGTAGATCGGCTCGGCGCCCTCGGGGTAGGTCGGGGTGGCGAGGCCCGGCACGTGGGCCAGGGCCTCGTCCAGCCGCCGGCCGTTGCGCACCCGCGCGCCGTTGAGCGCGTCGATGCGGTCGAGCTGGCGCAAGCCCACCTCGGCCTGGGCGGCCCGGGCCCGGCCTTGGGTGGTGTAGCTCGACGAGACCTTGGTGTAGCGCACCTCGGGCTCGCCAAAAGGCTCGTGGATGGGGTCTTTGCCCAGGCGGTTGCCGACCACCACGGCGGGGTGCACGGTGGCCCAATACAGCGCGGGGTGGGTCGCGGCCCACATCGCCGCCCCCGTGGCGACCTCTTTGGCCAACTTTCGGCGGGGCGTGGGTCCGGCGCCGGCCAGGGCCGCGCGCACCTTGGCGGCCACCGCGTCATCTGTGGTGGTGACCATCGCGCCCGAGAGCGTCGTGATGTTCTTGGTCAGGCCGAAGGTGTAGTAGGCGTGGTCGCCGACGCTGCCGACCCGCTGGCCGCGGTAGCGGGCGCCGGTGCTCTGGGCGCAGTCCTCAATGACCGCCACGCCGGCGTCTTTGGCGATCTGGACGATGCGGTCCATCTCGCAAGGCGTGCCAAAAAGGTGCGTCGGCACGACCGCCTTGGTGCGTGGGCTGAGCGCCGCGGCGAAGGCGTCGGGGTCGAGCACGTGGCTGCGCAGGCCCACGTCGGCGAAGACCGGCGTGGCCCCGAGCAGCGGGACCATCGCGGGGATCGCGAAGTAGGTCAGGCCGGGCACCACCACCTCGTCGCCCGGCCCAACGCCGATGGCCGACAGCAACAGGTAGAAGCCGTAGCGGGCCGACGGCACCATGATGGCGTGTGGCACGCCGATCAGCTCGGCGAAGCGGCGCTCAAAACGACCGACCGCCTCGGCGTCGGCCGCCGCGTCGTCGCGCAGCAGAGCCGCGGCGGCCGCGAGCGCCTCGCGGGGAGAGAAGCTCGGGCTAAAACGCGGGATGCGGCCGAAGGCCATGGGCGGTCCTCGCGGGTGAGGCGGGCGGGAGGCGGGCGGCGGCGCGCCGCGGGGGGAGGCGGTGGTCTAGCGCCGGGCCCGGGCCCAGCCAAGTGCGGCCGGCCGCCCCCCACGAGATCACCGCCTAGGCCGGCGTGTACAGCTCGGCGCCTTGGGCGACGAAGGCCTCGCCGACGCTTCGGCGCAGTTCGCCCGCCGGGACTGGACATGCGGCGCTCAATTGAGCCGCTGCCATCGCGTTGGCTGGTCGGCTGTAGCGACCTGCACGAAATTGTCCTTGAACCGCACCCAGGGGGTGGCTCTCAGCCTGGCGTTGATGTACGCCTCGCCAAGCTGATCCACAAGCTGCCAGCCCAGCTGGAGCACGTCTTTGCAGGCCTGATCGGGCGTGGGCGAGGCCGGCCCCTGCAGCACCGTCACGACCCCCTCGCGGAGGCTCGGCCTGGCCCGAAACGCCGTCGCGAGCGGGCCGTTCAGGCCCAGGTTGTCGCCCAGCAGGGCCTGAAAGCCGCCTTGGGGTGTGTTCCAGGCCTGGCTCCAGAGACGCCGCAGCTGTGTTGGGTTCTCGGAGATGGACCCGATCTCGAGGGCCAGGAACGCCAAGCCGTTGTGGTGGAGGCGCTCGACCAGCGTCGCGGCTGGGGGGCGCGGTGCTTCCTTGGGCGCGGCGCGGCCGAGCGCCCCGAGCAGCGTCGCCAGCCCCGAGGGGGGCCGTGCCCTCGTTGAACCACCGCCAAGCGCGGCGTTC
>JBJONS010000398.1:0-2977 GCA_046051725.1 Pseudomonadota bacterium
CGGTCAGCGGCCGCCCCACGGGGAGGACCTCGACCGTGTGCACCACCGCGTCGTCGATCTCGCCGGCGGTGAAGCGGGCCGAGAGCTCGAGCGGGCCCAGGCGCCCGGCGCGCACGGGCTCGAGGCGCTGCGCCTGCGCGCTGGGCAGGAGCGTGAGCGGCGCGGTGCGCTGGGCGGTGGCCGCCCCGTCGTTCACCCGCAGCTCGAGCGCGCCCGACAGCGTGCCCGACGTCGTGTTGACCGCCAGCACGGGCAGGTCGACCTGGTCGCCCAGGCGCAGGAAGGCGGGCGGCACCAGCTCGACATAGGCCGACAGGCGGGTCTCGATCCGGGCCAAAGCGCCGGCCTGGGCGCCGTCGGCGGTGTGGGCGAGGCTCAGCACCCGCCAGGTGGTGAGCCGGTCGGGCATGCGGACGGGGACCGTCGCTTGACCCGTCGCGTCGGTGCGCAGGCGGGGCTGCCAGAGGAAGGTCTCGGGGAACCACGCCCGGGCCGGAGCCGGGCCCGCCTCGGGCGCAGCCGCCCCGTCGGCGGGGGCGGGCTCCGCGGGCGGGGGGGCTGCGGGCGCTGCGGCTCCGGGTGCCCCGCCTCCGCGCGCGCCGAGCTGGCCGAACCCTACGGCGCTGGACACGCGTGACAACTCAGCCTCCTCGGCGTCGTCGTAGGCCCGCGCACCTTCTCCGCCCATCGGGTTCTGCTCTGTGGCCTTCTCCTCCATCGGCGCCGCCGCGGGCGCCTCTCGGTTCTCGGCGCCGCAAGAGGGCAGGGCGGCGAGGAGGCAGAGGCAGACCAGCCGGCCGGCGGGGACCACCGACCACGGGTAGGGGGAGCGGCGGCCGATCATCGGGGATCCTCCTCGGCGACCCAGGTGGGCCAGTGCTCCATGTCTTCGGGCAGGCGGTCACCGCGCACCAAGAGGCGTGGGTCGGTCAGCGCCAGCAGCTCCTGCGGCAGCAGGCCGAGGCGCATGCGCCGGCCGAAGGGGTCGGCGCAGGGGGGGGCCTCCTCGGCGCAGGCGTCGAGCGCGGCGCCCCACAGGCGCGCCACGGTGGCCGGGCGCAGCTCCTCGTCCTTGGGGGCTGTGGCCTCCCACTCCCGCACCTCGGCGTGCAGGCGCCGCAGCAGGTCAAAGAAGAGGCGCTGGGTGTCCGGGGTCGGGTCGTATTCGGTGACGGTCTGGGCCGAGACCCCGCGGTCGAGGGCCTCGAGCGGCGGCGGCGCGTCCAGCGTGGCGACCATGGCCATGATGGCCTGCTCCCCGCGGACCGCCCCGTTGGTCAGCGCCGCGAGGTCGAGGCCGGGCAGTGCCTGGCTGGTGGTGGGCGCGGCGCGCAGCTGGCCCATCGCGTCGGGGCCGGGCAGGGGTGCCAGCTGGCCGAGGCTCTCGTCGACGCCGACCAAGCTGACGTGGGCGGCGATCGGCTGCTCGCCCCGGGTGGTCTCGACGCGCAGCGTCAGCTCGCCGCCCGGCCGGCTGGCAGCGGCGCTGGGCTCAAGCCGCAGCTGCATGTCTTTGCGGTCGCTGACCCAGACCCGCGCGCTCGCCTCGCCCCACTGCACGGTGGACCAGCCGCGCTTGTCGGCGGGGAGCGTGAAGCGGAAGATCCGGCTGTCGCCCTCGCGCAGCGCCTCGATGGTGCTGCCGTCCTGGTGGCTCATCCAGAGCCGATCGGGCAGCTGCACGGGGTTGTTGGGGCCGCGCAGCAGCTCCACCTCGACCGTGGCGCCGGGCGCGGGCGTGGGGTCGCTCACCCGCACCCGGCGGTCGGGCACCGGCGCGGGCCAGAGGCGCAGCGTGGCGGCGCCGAGCGCGGCCCCCTGGTGTTGGGCGGTCACCTGCAGCTCGTAGCCGGGCCGCAGGGTGGCCGTCCCGGGCTGGTCTGCGGCGGTGTTGCTCCGGCTGCTCCCTCTCACCACGAGGACGCCAAAGTGCGCCTCGTCGGCCGGCGCGGCGAGGCGCTGCGCTTCGAGCTGGCGGACCACGCAGGCCTGCTCGGCGGCGGTCCAGGCGCTGCCCGCGTTCAAGGGCGCGCGCTCCCAGCGGATGGCGGTCGAGCCCGGGCTGGCCGACCAGATGAGGTTCGCGTCGACCGTGCCGGAGGGACGATCAGGCGCAAAGCAGCCGCGCGCCAGGAGCAGCGCGGGCGCGAGGATGTGGTCGTCGAAGTCAGCGGGGAGCCTCCACCATCCGCCCTGCTGCGTGGCCTTGAGCAAGGGGAGGCCCGGGTCGTTGAAGGTCAGCTGGGCCTCGAGCACGCGGGGGTCGCCGCCCGGCAGACGCAGGCGCGTGGCTGCGGTCTGCAGGCAGCTCATCATCGTGGGGCTCGCGTCTGCGGCGTCCAGCGCGTCCACCCCGCCGTCGGCGCGCACCTTGAGGCGCGCGTCGATGTGCACCTCGTACATGGCGTGGGTGGCGCAGGCCCCGAGCACGGCCACCGCCTCGCCGATCGCCCGCTGGTCGTCGAGCCGGGCCGCCTCGGCGCCGAGCTGGACGATCTGGCCGATCTGCAGCGGCGGCGGCCGGGGCGTCGCCCGCACCGGCATGCCCGGGACGCGCACGCTGACCGCCGGGCCGGGGTCGAGCTGCACGAGGGCGAAGCCGTCCTCGTCGGCGGTGACCGCGGTCGGCGCGCCGCCGGGCTCCCAGGCCCGCGTGATCGACAGGGTGGCCCCGGCGAGCGGGCGCCCATCGGGCAGGCGCGCCCGCACCCAGACCCGGTTGGGCACCCCCTCCGCGACGCCGCCGCCGAGCTCGGTGAGGGCGTCG
This sequence comes from Pseudomonadota bacterium, assembly GCA_046051725.1. Taxonomy (GTDB): domain Bacteria; phylum Myxococcota_A; class UBA796; order UBA796; family UBA2385; genus JAEUKK01. The sequence goes on from JBJONS010000398.1 coordinate 2,768, forward strand.
ACCTGGAAGGGCTCTTGGTGCAGGCTGAGCCGGACGGTGCCGCTGACCGCCTCGCCGCTGGGATCGGTGGCGGTGAGCGCGCCGACCAGCGTGGCCGTGCCGACGAGGTCAGCGGGCACCGGCGGCAGGTTGAGGCGGACCACCCCGTCCGGGCCGGCGCGCAGCGTGGTGGGGAGGGCCCCGCGCAGCCAGTCGCTGGGCGGCGGCCAG
>JBJONS010000399.1:0-13720 GCA_046051725.1 Pseudomonadota bacterium
AGGGACCCGCCGGTCGGGCATGAGGGGCGGCGTCCGCCGATCCCCCCCGCCGCCGCCCGAGCGCGTCCATGTCCTCGCCGCCCCGCCGCCCCGCCCTGCCCCTCGCGCCGCTCGCCGCGGCCGTGATCTGCGGCGGTCTGCGGGTGGGCGAGGCGGGCGCGGCCCGGGTGGATCCGGCGCCGGTGCGGGCCTTGCTGGTCGGGATCTCGGCCTACCCGGACTTCGACCCTACCCGCCCGGCGATCGGCGCGGCCCGCGACCTCGACGCGCTCAGCCTCGCGCTGCAGGCCCGTGGCGTCGAACCCGCCGCGATCTTGCGGGTTGAGGACCAGGCAGCGACCCGCGCGGGGGTGGTCGCGGCGATCCGCGGGCACCTCGCCGCCGCGCCCCAGGGCGCCCACCTGCTGCTGCACCTCTCGGCCCACGGCGCCCGTCGGCCCGACAACGACGGCGACGAGTCTGACGGTCAGGACGAGCTTCTGCTCACCTACGGCGCCGGCCCGCCCTTGGACGACGACACCCTGGCGGCCCTGATCGCCGAGCTGCGGACGGCCGTCGGCCCCGCGGGCAGCGTCGTGGTCAGCGTCGACGCCTGCTTCGGCGCTGGCGCGCTGCGGGGAGAGGGCGCGGCCCGGGTGCGCGGCGCAGGTCCGCCGGGGGCGGGCGCCGACCTCGAGGCGGGCCCGGGCGCGGCCCCGGTGGTGCTGCTCGGCGCGGCCCGGGCGGACGAGGTGGCCCGCGAGGTGCCCGCCGGCGGCCAGCGGGGCGCGCCGGCGCTCGGAGCCTTCAGCGGCGCGCTGGCTGAGGCGCTCAGCCGCCCCACCCACACCTGGGAAGAGGTGCACCAGCACGTCCGTTTGCTCCTGAGCACCCGGGCGCGCGGCCAGCACCCCGAGGCGACCGGCGCGCTGGGCCTCGGCGTCTTTGGGCCCGCGGCGGCCCGCCCCGCGCCCGGGCTGCGGATCGACGGCGCCGACAGCGCAGGGCGGCTGCGCCTCGCGGCGGGCACCCTGCTCGGCCTCGGGCCGGGGGCCGAGCTCGAGGTCGAGGCGCCCGGCGGGGCGCGGGCCCGGCTGCGGGTCGAGGCCGCCGAGCTCGGGCAGGCCTGGCTGGAGGCCCCCCTCGACGGGGGCGCGGCCTATGTCGGCGGGCTGGCCCGCCCGGTGCGCCTGCCCCCCGCGGCGGCCGCGGTCCGCCTCGCCGGAGGGGACGACCCCCTGCGGGCGGCCTGGTCGGCGCAGCTCGCGGCGGCCCCAGGCCTGGTGCTCACTGACGATGCCCGTCTGGTCGTTGATCTGGACGGTGGGGTGGCGAGGCTGCAGGGGCCCAGCGGCCCGCTCGCCGTCGATCCCCCGGGCGCGGGGCCGGTCGGCGAGGTCTGGGCGGCCCTGCTGCGCGAGGCCGCCGCCGCGCAGGCGATGGACCCGGGCGCGCCCGTGCACCCCGGCCTGCGCCTCGCGGTGCTCGAGGCCGAGGGCGCCAGCGCGTGCACGCGACCGGTGGATGCGGTCACCGCTGAGCAGGACGTCACGACCGTTCCCCTCGGCGCGCGCCTGCGGGTCGCGGTCCACCTCGGGGCAGGCGAGAGCCAGCACCTCACGCTGCTGCACGCCGACAGCGAGGGCCAGGTGCAGGTGCTCTGGCCGCCCCCCGGCGGGATCTCCGAGCCCCTGCGCGCCGGCGCCTGGTGGTCGCCCCCGGTCTGTTGGCCGGTGACGCCGCCGCTGGGCACCGAGCGGATCCGCGCGGTGGTCACGCCCCAGGCGCTGGACCTGCGCCCCTTCTTGGACGGCGGCGGACGGTCGGGCCTGGAGCCTGTCGCCGGCGGGGTGGCGGATCGGGTGATCGAGATCGTCGCCCCGGCCGGGCGCGCGGAGCGCCGGTGAGGCCGCCCCTGCGCGCAGCGGCCGCCCTCGCGGCGGTGGCGTTGGGCCTGCCCGCGTGGGGCGCCGCGCCAACCCGGGGCCTCGGGCCCGCGCAGGCCGACGCGCCCGTGGCTGTCCAGCCGGTCTATGGGCGCCAGGTCGCGGTGCTGGTGGGCATTGACCGCTACGCCGACGCGGATGTGCCCGGCCTCAGCTACGCGGTGCGGGACGTCGACGCGCTCGCCGCCCTGCTGCGCCAGCGCTTCGGCTATGACGAGCTGATCGTGCTCCGCAACGAGGCCGCCACCCGTGAGGGCGTGCTCGCCGCGCTCAGCGGGCTGAGCAGCCTGCGGCCCGACGACGCGGTGCTCGTCTTCTGGGCCGGCCACGGCGCCACCGCCGTCGGCGCGGGCGGGGAGTCGGTCGGCTACCTCGTGCCGTACGAGGGGTCGCTGCGCCCCGATCGGCTCCCGGTCGAGGACATCAGCATGGAAGAGCTGCGCGCCCTACTGCTGCGGCTCATCCCCGCTCGGCACCGCCTGCTCGTGGTCGACGCCTGCTACGGCGGCCTGTTGACGGTGCGGGGGAGAGAGACCCTGCCGCCCCATGAGCTGGCCTACCTCGACCGGGCGCGGCGTCTCCCCGCCGTCCAGGTCCTGACCGCGGGTGGGGTCGACCAGCAGGTGCTGGACACGGGGCCGGGCGGCCACTCGGTGTTCACCGGCGCGCTGCTCGACGCCTTGTCTGCGCCCTTTGATTACCGCACCGCGTCCGAGCTGTCCTTCGAAGTGCAAGATCACGTGCAGCGCGCCAGCTTCGCCCGGGGCGGGCACCTGCAGACGCCCGAGTTCGCCCGCCTCGAGGGCGGGGGCGACTTCTTGTTCGTGCCGCTGGGCTCGCCGGCGGCGCGCTCACCGGCCGACCTGCGCGCGGCGGCGCTGGCCCGCCAGGGGCGGGTCGTGCAGGCCAGCGGGTGGAGCCTCATCGCGCTGGGCGCGGCGGGGCTGGTCACCGGCGCGGTCACCCATGCCCGGTACACTGGCGCGCCCCTGGAGGCCGGACCGATGCCCAGCCTATATCAGATGAACCGGGCGTCCGTGACCACCGGTTGGGTTGCGGGCGGGCTCGGCGCCGCCGCGCTGACCCTGGGGTACACCGTCGAGGCCCGCGGAACGCGGGAGGAGCGTTGATGTCGAGGCTTTTGGTGGTGCTTCTGGTGCCGGTCTGCGGCTGTGTGCGCGAAGGGGCGGAGAAGGCAGAGGACTGCGCTCCGGCGCAGGTCTCGCCGGTCTCGCCGCTGCCCGGGGCGGCGGAGGTGCCCGTCGACGCGGGCATCGAGATCGAGGTGTCGCCGGCCGGCGGCAGCGTCTCGCTGGCGATCGACGGTGGTGTCACCGACGGCGCAGTGGAGCTGCCCGGTCCAGACGCCCGGCGCGCGCTGCAGCCGGCGGCGCCCCTGCAGCCGAGCACGACCTACACCGTGGTGGCGACCAGCTGTGGGTCCGAGGTGGACACCTGGAGTTTTGAGACCCAGGCAGAGCCGGTGGGGCCTGCGGTGGAGGGCTTGGTCTGGCACCTCAACTTCACCGACCCCGCGATGGTCTGGACCGAGCCGCCCACCGCGCTCCCCCTGTCGGTGCTGGTCGGCGGCCTCGACACCACCCGTGGGCTGCTGGTGAGCTTCGCCGCGGTCGACGGCGCGACCGGTGCGCTGGTCGCCGGGCTCTCAGAAGAGGTGGATGGCGCCCTGATCCAGCACCGGTGCATCGCGCCGGGCACGCTGAACAACGTCGACCTGTCGGCCAACCCGCGGTTCTCGGCGGGCCCGGTCGACCTCGTGATCACCGACGGGGACGCGCCGATCTCGCTGCTGGGCATGGGCCTTGGCGGGGTGGTGCGGGACGGCGGGGCCTGGGTGCAGGATCTGCGCATCCACGGGCGCTTCGACCTGCGGCAGATCGAGGGCGCCGAGGACCTCGACATCTGCGGGCTCATCGTCGACGTCTACGGCGGGGATTGCGCGCCCTGCCCCGACCAGGGCCCCGACGAGGAGCCCTGGTGCGCCGCCCTCGACATCACCGTGCCGCGGGCTGAGCGCGTCGACATGCCCGCGCTGCTGGCCGTCATCGAGCCCGACCCGACATGCGACGGGTGAGCCCGTCGGCGGCCCCGCTGGGCCTGCTGCTCGGCGGCTGCCTGCTGCTGGACCGGGCCGACAAGGCCGCCCACACCGACCGCGACGGGGACGGTTGGAGCGCCCGTGAGGACTGTGACGACCGGGACCCGCTGCGCAACCCAGAGGCCGCCGAGGCATGTGACGGCCAAGATGACGACTGCGACGGTGAGGTCGACGAGGACCTGCACCCTGACGACGACCAGGACGGCTATGGGTCCACCCTCGGCGGCGCGTGCTTCGCCGGCTGGGTGCCGCGGGCGGGGGACTGCGATGACGCCGACCCGGCGGTGCACCCGGGCCTCGACGAGCGCTGCGATGGGCGCAACACCGGCTGCCGGGCGGGCTGGACGGTCGCCGACGACGCCGGTCTGTTCACCTGGACCGGCGCGGACGGCGCGGTGGAGGACTGGACCGCCGCGGTCACGGCGCTGGAGCCCGGCGGCGTGCTCCGCCTGCCGGCGGTCGGTCGGCTGCAGGTCTGCGGGCGGCCCGACAGCTTCGTGCTCCGGGTGGAGGCCGAGGCCCTCGAGGATCTGCAGATCGAGGGCCGGACCATCGAGGTGGCGGGTGAAGCCCACCGGCCGGTGTTCAACGGGGCGGCCAGCGACGGCGCGCCGGTGCTGCGGGTCTCGAGCCGGGTCGGCACGCTCGCCGTCTCAGGCGTCGATCTGATCGGCGGCACCGGAGGGCTCGGCGTGGGCGGGGCGGGCCTCTCGGCCCAAGGTGGAGACCTGGTCCGCCTCGACGACGTCGTGCTGCGCAGCAACCTCGCCGCGCGCGAGGTCGACGGCGGCGGCGCCTACTTCGAAGACGTCGGCCGGGTCGAGCTCCGGCGGGTCACGGTGCAGAACAACGTGCTGACCGGACTGCAGCGCGGGGGCGGCCTCGCGGTGGTCGGCGGCCGCCTGCTCATCGAGGACAGCCTCATCGCCGACAACCTCGCCACCGAGCACGGGGGCGGGCTCTACCTCGACGGGGTCGAGGCGACCCTGCGCCGGGTCGTGCTGCGCAGCAACCGCGCCGACCACGGCGGGGGCGGCCTCGAGGTCGGCGCGGGCGCCGAGGTGGACCTCTTTGACGTGGTCTTCGAAGAGAACCACGCCAACACCGGCGGCGCGCTGCGCACCGAGGGCTGGACCCGCGGCTTCTGCGGGGACAGCGGCGGGGCCGATGATCCGGCGTTTCGGGCCAACACCGCCGACAACCAAGGCGGAGCGTGGGCGGTCAGCGCCGAGGGGCAGCTCTGCTTCTCTGGCTGCGCCGCCGCCGACAACCGCGTGCTGCTCGAGCTCGGCTACAGCGGCGCGGGCTACGAGGACGGCCGCGTGGGCCCCGACAACGACATTCCGGGCCGGGCCTGGTACCGCCACGAGGGCACCGACCTGCGCTGCACCGCCTACGAGTGCCAGGGGGACGTGGCCGAGAAGTGGATGGACTGGGCGTCCATCCGCCCGCCCATCGTCATCTCGTGCGCAGAGCCCGACCGGTAGGGCGCTCAGCGCCGGCGGCGCCAGACCACGCCGAGCAGGCCGACCAGCAGGCCCACCGCGCCGGGTTCCACCGGATCGGGCCCAAAGGCCTCGATCTGAACCTCGACCTCGTCGACCGCGGAGTGGGCGTCATCGGTGACCGTGAGCTGGAAGGTGAGCCGGGCGGGCCCGTCGAGGCGGTGCGCGGTCCAGGTGGGGGTGACCGCAGCCGGGTCATCGAGGGAACCCGTCGGGACTTCATCATTCGCCCAGGTGTGGGTAATGGGGTAATCATCCGGATCGGCCGGCGCGCTGCCATCGAGGGTGACGAGGGCGTCGGGCGCGACGAGCTGGTCGGGGCCGGCGTCGGCGATCAGCGGCGGGTTGCAGGCCGCGTCGTCGGGCGACCAGGCCGGGAAGGGGGTATTGGTGATGCCCTCGATGGCGAGCTGGTCGATCTCCCAGCCGGAGTCCGAGACCGGCTGGTCGCTGCCGATGCGCAGGCGCCGCTCGACGGTCTCTCTGCAAGCAGTGGAGGATGACCGGCGGCCGCCTGCGCTCGGCGACCAGCTGAGCGATGCGGACGGCATGGGGGCGGTCGTGGGGGTCTGCTGGGGCGGGACGCGCTGCGGTGCGGGCGTCGCGAGCGCCACACCCGTGGGGAGCAGCTCCCCGCAGTCCGGCGCCGCGGAGCAGCTGGTGGTGGGGCCGCAGCGTGTTGCGGCTCCATGTGACGACGCGGGCCGCCTCTCGGGCGGGGACGTTCAGGCTATGCAGGCACACAAGCGGTTGAATACATTCGATGTCTGTACGGCGCCCCATGGGCACCGCCGCGGGCAGTGTGCCCGGTCCGCCGGCCTCCTCGATCCAGTTCGCCGCCCAGAGGTCGATGACGTGGGCTGCCGTGAGCCGATCACCATGGCCGCGCCGCGGCGGATCACCTTGGCCGCCCCGGACCGGGGCAGTGTGGGTGCCCCGGATGGCGATCACTGGGGCCGCCCGGTGACAGTCAGCGCCGGTCCATTGGGCGCGAACGGCGACAGCGTGCTGATCCTGTCGCCTCGAGGCGTCCTGCCTTCCGGGTCCGCGTGCTCCACCACAGCACCGTGGTCGCTCTCCGCGGCGACAGCTGGCGCCTTCGAGAGAAGCCTCGGTCGCGCTTTCTCCGTGGGGCCTGCGAGGCTTCCAAGCCCTGAGGCGGCCATTCGCGGAACCGTACGTATGGATAAACCCATAGCTTGCGCGTGATCGCTGGGAACAGACCGTCGGGCTTGCCCACCGCGCCCACGGCTGCACCGAGGAGATACAGCGTGAACGAGCCATCTGGGGGCTTAGGCCTCGTGTCGTCAAGGCGTCGGGTTGCCGTGTCGCTTGACAGGGACCACGGTCAGCCCGCGCGCTGGTTGTCCACAGCGGTCGTCGGAGCTGGCCAACACGTCGGTAGCTTCGGTTTCGATGCATGCCCTCGTGAAGTACCGAGCCCGCGGGGGCTCGCCCCTCCGCACGCTCCGCGGTAGGGCCGCGCATGGTCGTTGCTGCTCGATCACTTCTCCTCTCCCGCGCACGAACGGCCGAGCGGTTCCGTTGGTTGCCGGGGTCACGAGGCCCGACCGGGTCGATCGGCGTGGAGGCGGCAGGCGCTGCCGGGGCGGTCGGTCCGCCCAGCTCGAGGCGCGCACTAGACGTGCGTTTGCTTCGACCAGGGCGGGCTTCGCTGCGCAGACCGGGCGCGACCATCGGCAAGCTGGGAGGTTCCCGATGCGTAGTGTTTCTAGCCCCCATGTGTCGGTCCGTCTGGTCGGCGGTCCGATTCACGTCCTGGTGCCTGGCGACCTCGTGGGCCGCGTCTACAGTGCGGCGCTGACCATCGAGGACGCTCGCGTCTCTGAGGCTCACGCGCTGGTGAGCTTGCGCGATGGTCTGCTTGTGCTGCTCGCCCTGCGGCGCCTGCTGCGGGTGGGCGGGCGCGAGCTTCGGCAAGTCGTGTTGACGCCAGGTTTGGTGGTCGACCTTGCCGATGGGGTGTCCCTCTTGGTCTTGGCGGTGGAGCTCCCCGAGACAGTCCTCGCAATTGAGGGCGCGGGACTCGGTCGGCGGGTGCTCTCTGGCGCCGGATTCCTCCGCCTTGGCCCTCCCTGCGAGCTCCTTCAGCGGTACTCGCCCGACGCGCGTGTGCAGGTGTGGACCTATGGTTCGGGGTGGATGTACCGGGTGGACAACGGCGAAGCTCGGGAGCTCCACGCTGGTCTCCAGATTGTGTTGGGGGACTCCGTCTTCGACGTGGTGGAGGTTCGGCTGCGGGATGCGTCGCGGATCGGCACAGAGGTCGGCGATGACGCCCCGCTTCGTATCGTCGCACGACACGTGACCGCTCACATTCACAGAGAGGGGAGCGCCGTTTGCGTGCTCAGCGGCGTGATGGCGAGGATCGTGAGCGAGCTTGCCGTGATGGGTGTCCCGGTGAACTGGGAAGTGCTCGCAGCTCAGATTTGGCCTGATGAAGAGGACCGGGGTGTGTTGCGGCGAAGGTGGGACGTCAACCTCGGCCGGCTGCGCGCGAGGCTGCGCCAAGCACGGATCCGCGAGGACCTCGTGCGGCCCGATGGGCACGGAAACCTCGAGCTGGTCCTCGCCGCGTGCGACGTCGTCGAGGACCAGGCGTGAAGATGACGACCGGCGAGGCGGCGGCATCGTCCGACGGCGTCGGTGCCTCCGCCCCTTGTTTCGTCTCCGACGGGCCGATCGGGGACGATGCCTCTGCACTGGGGACTGTCGACCACGGCCGCTTTGAGCGGCGGCAGCTGATCGGCATCGGTGGCATGGGGCAGGTGACGGTCGTGTATGATCGCGCGCTTCGTCGCGAGGTTGCCCTCAAGGAGCCTGCACCTGGGCACGACGCTGCGCTGCTCGAGGAAGCTCGGCGTGCGGCGAGCCTCGAGCACCCTGGTATCGTGCCCATCCTGGACTCCGGCGTAGATGAGAGCGGTCGGCCTTGGTATACCATGCGGCTCTTGCGGGGACGCTCTCTGCAAGACGCCCTCGGGTCCGAAGCGGAGATGGTGAAACGGCTCAGCTACGTGCGTGCGCTCCTCAGCGCGGCCCAAGCTGTCGCATACGCCCATTCTCGAGGGGTGGTGCATCGGGACCTTACACCCGCCAATATCCTCCTCGGCGAGCCGGGTGAGGTCTTCGTCATCGACTGGGGCCTCGCCGCTGCTCAAGGTGCCCGCGGTGGTGGTGGGACGCGTGGGTATCGGGCCCCGGAGCAGGCGTCGGGCGCGCCTGCTGATGCACGGGCGGATGTGTACGGGCTCGGAGCCATCCTGTTTACCATCTGTGCTGGTGCTTCGCTTGCCGCTGGAGTATCGCTACCGAAGCATACACCGCCTGAGCTGGCTGCGGTCATCCACCGCGCGACTGCACTGTCGCCAGCCGACCGGTATGCGGATGCGCGTGACTTCGCTGCTGATATCTCCGCATGGCTCGACGGACGGCTCGTATCTGTGCATCCGTATTCCCTGTGGGAGCGAGTGCTTCGGTTCGCGGCGGCCAATCGGGCCGCTTTGGCGGTGGTGTGCAGTGCGGCGATGGTCCTCGCGGTGAGCAGTGGCCTGCAGTACGGCGCGATGGTGCGCGAGCGTGACCGCGCCCTGGCTGCAGAGGTGGTCGCGACTACCCGCCTCGGGGTTGCGATCGCCGGACAGGCGGCCGAGGCGTTTCAGGAGGGGCGCCTCGGAGACGCCGCCGTGCTCGCCGCCCAAGCCTCGTCGCTGATCGGTGAAGGGAGCCCCGTCGCCCGGGCGCGCGCCGTCGGTGTGTTGGCGGGAGTCCACGCAGGCAGGCTTCCCGAGTCCCGCGAGCTCGTTGTGGCCCCGACTGGGTGTGAGGATATCCGATTGGGCATCGGTGGGTACGTTTGTATCGGCGCCGATAGCGCGAGCGCATGGAGCTGGTCCAAGTCGGCGCTGAGCCAGTGGGAGGGACGCTGGGCCGACGCTGTGTGGAGCGACCACGGTGTGGTCGGGCTTGGGTATGATGGTACGGTGCATTCGATGCGGGGTACCTACCGCTTACCTCCAGGTGTGCGTCCTTTTCGCCTCGCCATTGGCGGAGGTACGCTGGCGGCAGCGTCGGGTGGCGTCCTGTGGAGCCTGTCTCTCAAGGACGGGTCGACGCGGACTGGCCCGGTTCCGTGTGCGCCCGGTGAGCGATTGCTCGGAACGGCCGTGGACGCGGGAGGTCGTTTGGCGGTTGCGTGTAGCTCCCAGGACGTGTTTGTGGGGGCCGCCGATGCGCTGGTGCGCGCGAGAGCCCGACTACCACATCCGGCCGCGGTGGCCTGGGTTGAGGGGGACCTGCTCGTCGGGACGATCAGCGGAGAGGTGGTGCGCATGTCGCTCGATGGGGCCGAGGTCTGGCGGGCCTCTCTCGGGCACGCCGCAGTGGTTGACATCGGCCTGGCCGGCGCTGATCTGGTCTGGGTGCGGACACCGCGGAGCACCTCCTTGCTCGATGCTCGCTCCGGCGTGCTCCGAACCGCGCTACCCCCGTCGCGGGTCGCGCCGGTGGTCGATGAGAATGGCTGGCTGCGGGCGGTATCGGTTACGGGGGAGATTCGCGCTTGGCGCCTGCCGATGCGCTGGGCCGCCGTCCGTGTGACGACACCGAGCGGCTTGTCGGCCGTCGCCGTATCCCCTGACGGGTCCGAGGTGGCGCTCGGTGGTCGCGCGACGAGCGTCACGATTTGGCGCATCGCCGACGGTGCTGTGCGCCGGGAGTCACTCGCGGAAGGGGTGGTGAAGAGCTTCTCGTGGGGCGCGGACGGCCTTCGGGCCACGGTCAGCGGGAGCAACACCACCATGCTGGTCACCCCGGACGGCCCCGTCGTTGATCAGCGTCGACCGTCTGTGTACCGGCGGATTGGCTCGCTGCCGGGTGGTCAACTCATCTCGCTGCCCTACGGCGATAGTCCGCACGTTTGGGATGACGCCACGGGCGGAGTACGCGTCCTGAACGAGATTCCGGAGTGCGTTGACCTCGGCGCGGGCCCCGAGAGTGCAGCGCTGCTCGATATCGAAGGCGGGGTGTGGGTGCTCAACGGGGCTGATGGGCGTTGGTTGCGGGTGGTCACCGTCCCGAGCGCCCAGGCGGTGGACGTCGGGGCGCTCGGTCGTGTGGTGGTCGCGGCTTCGGACCGGATGGTCATGGTGAATGGCGACGGCACATCGGGATGGGAGGTCTCTCTGGACGGGCGCTCCGTGCTTGACGTCGCATGGTCGCCCGACGGAGCCCTGATCGCGACCGGCAGCATCGATGGCACTGCGGATGTGTGGCATGCCGAGGACGGAGGATTGCTCGCGACCCTCGCTGGTCACGCTGATCGTCTGTCGGCCCTGGAGTTCTCACCCGATGGTGCGTGGCTGGTCACTGCCAGCTGGGATCAGTCTGCGCGCCTTTGGTTCATGGAGCCGGTGCTCTCTCCGCCCTCTCCCGCCGAGGTCGAGACGATGTGGGGGGCCTCTTTCGTGGACGGGGAGGGTCAGGGCCGGGGTGATCACACCGGCCGAGGATCCGCGCCCCAGCCCGCTCGCTGAACAGGGACCGGTGCGTCGGTTGTGCACGACAGCCCACGCACCGGTCGTCTGTGATCGTGCCCGTTACAGGGAGTAGAACGGGGATTCGGGGCAGACGTCGAATTCCAGGAGGAACCAGTTTTCGGGATACGTGCCCGGGGCCGCACAGTTGGCTCTCCACACCCAAGCACCACCGGATGGGCGGGAGCCGGAGCCCCAGCGGGAGAGACAGCCCGACGAGGCAGGGTACAGGGAGTCGGGCTGCATGTCCGAATAGGGTGCGGTGGTCCACGTGGTCGAAGCGCCGTAGACGCTCGGGTTCGTAGCGGACACGAGCCAGAGGCCAAGCCCGGTGTCCCAAGCATCGACCGCAGAGCCGGTCACCTCGACCCGTGCGTTCATCCCCGCGGCCAGTCCGAACCCGTCGTAGGCGCGCACGGCGATGGTGTGGCTGCCCGCTGGGGCCGTCGCGTTGAGCGTGCCGAGGGTGCTCCAACTGGAGCCCCCGCCCCACCCGGCGCCGTCGAAGTAGGCCTCCCAGTAGTCGTCGGCGGAGATCTGAAGCGTGACGTCGTACAGGCAGGTGCGAATTCCCTCATCCACCACGCCATCGCCGTTGTTGTCTATACAGTCGCAGAGCTCCGGGTCTACGCAGTTGGCGATACCATCGCCATCGTCGTCGGGGAAGTCCTCGTCCACGACGCCGTCGCCGTCGTTGTCGAGGCCGTCGCACTCCTCGGGATCTTCACAGTCAGCGATGCCATCTTCGTCGGTGTCGGGGAAGTCCTCGTCCACGACGCCGTCGCCGTCATTGTCGAGGCCGTCGCAGGTCTCGGGATCTTCACAGTCAGCGATGCCGTCTTCGTCGGTGTCGGGGAAGCCCTCGTCCACGAAGCCGTTGCCGTTGTTGTCGAGGCCGTCGCACTCCTCGAGCTCCTCGCAGTCGGCAATACCGTCGAAGTCAGAGTCGGGCCACCCTTCATCGACCAAGCCGTCGCCGTCGTTGTCCTCGCCATCACAGGCCTCGGCGGACGCGGAGTCGGAGCAGACGTCGAACTCCAGGTAGTAGTAGTTCTTCGGGTGCAGGTCCCACCGCAGGCAGTCGTCAGCCCAGACCCAGGGCGCACCCGAGGGGCTGTAGCCCCAGATCGAGGCGCAGGAAGAGGCGACGTACGCGTCGTCGGGGGCCATCGCCGCCGCCGCCGCGCCGGTCATCCACGCCATCCCGTAGGTGGCCCCGGGATCCGTCGTCGCGACGAGCCACGCGCCTGAGCCGGTGTCGTAGTCGGTCGCGCCCGCGCCGGGCACCGTCACTCGGCCGTTGAACCCGGCGACCACGCCTCCCGTGTCGCGCGTCGAGACGGCGAGGTGGTGAACCCCGCTGGGCAGCACGTAGGACTGGCTGAAGAGGTTGCTCCAGCCGGAGCCGGCACCCGCCAAAGTCCCGTTGAGGTACACCTCCATCACGTCATCGGCGGATGCGTCGAACTTGACGGCGTAGGAGCAATCGACGCCCTCATCGATGAGCCCGTCGCCGTCGTCATCGGCGCAGTTGCACTGCTCGTCGAAGCAGTCCGCCACACCGTTGGCGTCGACGTCGAAGCCCTCGTCAACCTCACCGTTGCCGTCGTTGTCAACCCCATCACACTCCTCGGGGTCGATGCAGTCGGCGACGCCATCCCCGTCCGTGTCGGGCCAGCCTTCGTCCACGAGCCCGTCGGCGTCGTTGTCCAAGCCGTCGCAGAGCTCGGTGTCCTCGTCGACGCAGTCGGCGATGCCGTCGCCATCGGTATCGGGCGAGCCCTCGTCAACGATCCCATCGCCGTCGTTGTCGACGCCATCGCAGACCTCACAGGGCGGCTCGGAGTCGGTGTCCTGCTCCGCTGATGTCGTCTTGGAATTGCTGGGCACACAGCCCATGGGGACAAGGAGGGCGGTGAGCACCGCCAGTGAGGTGTGCATGCGCATGAACAATCCTGTGCAGGAGGCGCATGAGATGTACTCCAACGGCTCGGGGGTGACACCCAACGCCGACCTAACGGGCGGATGAACCGTGGCCGTTGACTCTTGGCTGACGCGGACCCTTCGGGTAGGGCGTGGATGGACCCGGTAAAGGCATCGCTGTCGGTGAGCGGCCGCGGCTCCGCGGGGCGGGTCGCGGAGCATCGGCGCCCGCAACCGCACGCGGGCTCGGCGGGCGGGGCACTGGCCAGCGTCGAGGAGGTGCGAGCCACCACGACTCCCCACGGGGCCGCTCGTTCGGGATGCGCAGCTGACGCTGTTCGACCCGCTGGGCCGAGCCCTATCTGACAGCCCACGGCGATGGCCTGCGGCACCTTCGCCGCGCTGGCCAGCGCTTGGGCGCTGAACGGACGGCAGGAGGAGCACCTGCCACAGGGGCGCCAGCGCGCACGGGCCAACCAGGGCCGCCGCCGCTGCCCCCGCCGGCTGGATGTCGCGCAGCGCCAGCCTCCGGCCGTCGGCTCGGTTGATGAACATCAAAGCGGGCACCCCCGAGCTGGGCCTCGGGTGCGCGAGTGCGCGGGTGGGCTGATGATGGGCGGGGTCGAGGATGAAATCGCCCGCCGTTGCCGCGCGCGCGGCCCGACCGCTTCGTACTGCGGGTGGAGGCCGAGG
>JBJONS010000400.1:0-2921 GCA_046051725.1 Pseudomonadota bacterium
GTCGGGCTGGCCCGGGCGCTGGCGACCGGCCCCGACCGCCGGCGCGCGGTGCTGGTCGGCCTGGTCGTCGCCGGATTGACCTGCCTGACGCTGATCGCGCCCGGGGTGCTCGCCGTGGTCGCCGCCGGCGGCGGCATGGGGGAGGCGGCGGGCGGCGGCCTGCTCGATCTGCCCGCCTCAGTGGGGAACAACGTCCAGCAGGAGCTCTACGGCATCGCCCACGTCGAGGCCAACGGCCTGCCCATCCTGCTGCGGGCGCTGCCGCTGGCCCTCGCCCTGGTCGCGGCGGCCCGGCCGGCCGGCCGCCCCTGGCTGTTTTTGGCGGCGGGGGCGACCCTGCTCGCGCTGGGGCCCCGCCTCCCCTGGGGAGACCTGCCGAACCTGCCCTACGCGCTGCTGCACCAGGGGGTCCCGCACTGGGATCGGCTCTGGTTTCCGTACCGCATCGCCATGATCAGCGTGGTGGCGGTCTTCTTCGGCGCGGCGGCCGCGTCGCGTGGTCGGCGGGGCGCGGGCCCGACCGCGCTCGCCCTCGGCCTGCTGCTGATCGCCGGCCTCGACGCGGCGCGATGGGGCGGCCTGCCCCTGCTGTGGCGGCCGCTGCAGGCCCCCGAGGCCCTGCTCGCCCTGCGCGCCCGACCGGGCGGCCTCATCGAGCTGCCCATCGGGCTCGCCCGCGAGAGCATTGCGCATCAGGCCATTCACGGCCTGCCGACCTTTGGCGGCATGGCCGAGAACGCGCCCTTCTTCTGGCCCGAGGGGCACCGGCAGCGGCTCGGGCACCCGCTCATCAAGGCGCTGCGCGACCCGGTCCGTCGGCCGATCCCCGCCCGGGGGGGCACCCCCGCCCAGCTCGACCGCGTGCGGGGCTGGGGCATGCGCTACGTCGTGCTCGACCGGCAGCTGCTGTTCGCCGAGCTGAGCGCCCAGCAGCTCGCCGCGCCGGCGCCAGAGACCGCCGATCCCCGGGCGGCCGTCGGCGGGGCGGTCGGCGCGATCTCTGCGGCCCTCGGCGCCCCGATCGGCGAAGCCGGCGCGCTGGTCGTGTGGGATCTCGCCTGCATCCGCCCAGCGCCCGGCGATCCGGCCCCCTGCGCCCCGCTCGGGACCGGCGGAGGGGGGGCCTGGGGCGAGCCGCCCGCCCGCACCCTCTGGGAGGAGCTGCTGCTGGCGCGGGGCCAGCCGCGCGCGCCGCGCCCGGGACCGGCGGCCGCGCCGGCCGCGCCGCGCTGAGGTTCGCCCGCCGAGCGCCCACACGGCGACGCCGTGCTGCGCGGCGTCCGCGCTGAATTCTGCGCGCAGGTCAGGACTTGTGCGCTGGCGGGGTTGTCGGAGGGCCCCCTGGGGTAAAACAGGCTCAGGCGGTGGGGGAGGTGGCCGATGCGGCCCCTCCGCCCACGAGCGGGACCAGCGGCTGACGAGACGTGCCTGTCGGGGATGCCCTGCAGCACGTTGATCTCAGTCCGAAGCCAGACCACCGGCCTGCTCCGGGGGCTGGTCCCGCCGCCGGATGGTCGGCCCTGCGCCGCCTGTTCGGCCGCCGCGGGCGCCCCCCGCACCCACCGCCGCGCCGCGGCCCGCGCCCTCCGCACCCACCCCGAGGACCTGATGCCCACCACTCCGCCGGCAAACGAAGGCGCTGGCCTCCCCAGCCAGATGAACCTCCCCATCCTGGCGATCCGCAACGACGTGATCTTCCCGGTCCTCGCCTTCCCGATCAAGGTCGGCCGCGACAAGTCCCTGCAGTCGGTGAACCAGGCCCTCGAGGGCGGCATGCTGCTGGGCATCCTCGCGCAGAAAGAGAAGACCTCCGAGGATCCGCCGGTCGACGATCTCTACGCCACGGGCACCGTGGTGAAGATCCTCAAGCACGTCAAGATCAGCGGCGACAAGCTCCACGTCATCATCCAGGGCCTCGCCCGCTTCAAGGTGCGCCGCTGGGTCCACACCGACCCCTACCTGCGGGCCGAGATCGACGTCTTTGAAGAGCCCACCGAGCACCCCGCAGAGCTCAACGAGAAGATCTCGACGCTGCGCGAGCTGGCCCAGCGGATCATCGACCTCTCGCCCCAGATCAGCAGCGACGCGAGCTTCTTGGTCCGCAGCATCGACAACCCGGGCGTGCTCGCCGACGTGGTCGCCAGCAACCTCGGCATCTCGTTTGAAGAGAAGCAAGAGCTGCTCGACACGCTCGAGACCCCGGTCCGCATGGACAAGGTCATCACGCTGCTCAACAAAGAGATCCAGGTCCTCGAGCTGAGCAACAAGATCCAGTCCGAGGTCAAGGGCGAGATGGACCGCGCCCAGCGCGAGTACTTCTTGCGCGAGCAGCTCAAGGCCATCCAGAAAGAGCTCGGCGAGAGCGACGACCGGCAGGAAGAGTTCGAGGATCTCAAGAAGAAGATCAAGCTCGCCGGCATGCCCCAAGAGGTCGAGAAGGTCGCGGTGAAAGAGCTCAAGCGCATGGCGCGCATGAGCCCGGGCGCGGCCGAGTTCACGGTCAGCCGCACCTACATCGACTGGCTGATCGAGCTGCCCTGGAAGACCAGCACGCCCGACAACCTCGACATCGCCCGCGCTGAGGCCATCCTCAACGAGGACCACTACGATCTCGAGAAGGTCAAGACCCGCATCCTTGAGTACCTCGCGGTCCGCAAGCTCAAGAACGACATGAAGGGGCCCATTCTGTGCCTCGTGGGCCCGCCGGGCGTCGGCAAGACCTCGCTGGCCAAGTCGGTCGCCCGCGCGCTGGGCCGCAACTACTACCGGATCGCGCTCGGCGGCGTCCGCGACGAGGCCGAGATCCGCGGCCACCGGCGCACCTACATCGGCTCGCTGCCCGGCAAGGTCATCAAGGGGATGAAGAAGGCGGGCTCGAACAACCCGGTCTTCGTGCTCGACGAGATCGACAAGCTCGGGGC
>JBJONS010000401.1:0-6395 GCA_046051725.1 Pseudomonadota bacterium
CGCCCGCGCAGCCTGGCAGGACCGCCCCGGTGTCGACCGCCCCGCCAGAGTCCGCGTCGTCGTCGCCGTCGGCCTTGTCACCGCCGCACCCCAGCACCAGCGCGGGGAGCAGCGCGACGCAGAGGCGCCCTGCGGCCCACGCCGCCCCGCGGCTCACGCCAGCACGCCCAGCAGCGGGTCGGCGCCGTCCACGTGCAGCGCGGGATCGATGTCGGCCATCGCCAGCAGCGCCGCGCCGATCGACTCGGCCGACAGCGTCCGGCCGCCCGGGTCGGCCTCGGCGGTGTCGAGGTCAATGAGCTCGCCCACGTAGCCGCTGTTGAGGGCGCCCACGACCCGGTTCGTCGTGAGCCCAGGACCGAGCAGCATCATGCTCGTGTAGGGCCAGTGGTCTTTTCCGTTGGCCGGGTTGAGGTTCGGCGTGCGGCCCATCTCGGACTGCACGACCACCACGGTCTCTTCGGCGAGGGTGGTGGCCGAGGTGCCCGGAGTGCTGCGCAGCAAGGCCATCAGCGCGCTGAGCCCGCCGAACAGGCCCTCAAACAGCGCAGATTGGGTGGTGTCGTTGTCGCCGTGGCTGTCCCAAGACAGGCCGCCGCTGTTGGGGAAGCTCAGGCTCACGCAGCGCGAGAGGCCGACCGACAGCGCGTCGACCGCCACCGCGGCCTGGCTCTCGATGGTCCCGTCGGTCGTGAAGTCCATCACGTAGCGGTAGCCGCGCAGATCGACCGCCTTGTCGTGGGCGGCCATCAGGCTCGCGGCCAGCTCGCGATCCGCGGCGCTGCGGCCCTGCAGCGCGCGGGCGCCGGCCCGGCGGCTGAGGAAGCGGTCGATGGACGAGAGCGAGGTGGTGGGGAGCTGGGCGGTGAAGCTGTCGGAGTACCCGACGATCTCGCCCGACAGCAGGCCCTCGAGCTGGCCGTTCGACCCGGTGCGGGCCACCGCCGTGCCCAGCGCGCCGGTGAAGCTCGGTCCGCCCAAGACAAGGTGGGGGAGGGTGAAGCGCGAGGCTTGGTCATTGGCGATGATTGTGGCGAAGTCAGGCTTGAAGCCTGATGTGTCGCCAGTCAGCGCGATCATCGTGCAGATCTCGTGCGCGATGCTGCGGACCTGAAGGCCGTTGATCACCAGCATGTCGGCTGCGTTCGCCTCGATGAAGGTCCGCACCGCCGGCCGGCCAGGGTGGTCCACCCAAGGCAAGCCGCGGGTCGTCGCCCGGGAGGCGCCCGGCTCCATCGCCACCGACCGGTTGTCGAAGGCGTCGACGAAGACGCGGGTGGGGTCCCAGCCGCCGGTGTTGAACACGAAGACGAACTTGAGGTCGCTCGGCGCGGCCGCGCGGGCCGGGCGGGGCGTGAGCCCGAGCGCGCCGGCGCCGAGCGCGCCCAGGCCCAACGTGGAGCCCGCGGCGATCAGCTCCCGACGGGACAGGGTCAGGCGGCCGGAGGGGGAGACCGGGGAGCGGAGCGGGGAGGGGAGCAGCGTGCGCATGGCGGCCTCGGCTCAGTAGAGGAGGAGGTCAGGGTCACGGAGCAGGGCGACCAGCACCCCGACCCAGGCCACGGTCGGGTCCTCTTCGGCGGCGTAGAGCTCGTCGTAGAGGGCCAGCAGCGCGGTGATCTCTTCGCCGTCGGCCGCCACCTCACGCCCGAGGATCATCAGCATCCAGTCTTGGAGCATGCCGACCGCGGCCTCGGGGTCACGCTGGCGCGGCACGTCGGGCAGCATCCGGGTGAACAGGCTGCGGTCGCCCTCTTCGAGCGCCCGCCAGGCGGCGTGGGTGGCCGCGGCCTCGGCCAGCCGGGCCTGGACCAGCAGCATCGTGGCGTTGACCTGGGTCGCGCTGCGCACGACGGTGTCGCCGTCGGCGCCCCCGGCCAGCGTCCGCACCCCGACCTGGTCGTTGCCGAGCATCTCGATCCCGCCGTTGGTCCACGAGAAGCCGGTGAGCGCCTCGATCTGCGCGCCGAGCTGCTCGACGGTGACCAGCTTGGTCGGGACGCCGCCGAGCGCGTCGGCGTTGGCGGTGTCGACGCTGCGGTAGCGCGGGTCGTGCAGCACCGAGCGGATGAGGGCCTTGAGCTGCAGGCCGCTGGCCAAGAAGGCCTCGCGGTGGCCCGTCAGCGCGTCCATGTCGCCGACGCCGCTGCCGCGGCGCAGCAGCGCCTCGTAGATTTGGGTGGTGGCGCAGGCCGGGAAGCGGCTGTCGCTGGCGATCTGCCGGCCGAGGTCACCGAGCGAGGAGCCCGGCTCGCCGTAGAAGCCGGGGGCCTCGGCGAGGTAGTCGTCCCAGAGCCGCTCGCGCTCGGGGTGGTAGAGCGAAGACTCGCGGGCCGAGTCGCCGTTGTAGGCCCAGAAGCCGAAGAAGTACGCGGCGAAGGGGTCGAGGCTGACGTGGCAGTTCACGCAGCCTGGGTTGTTGTTGATGGCGTCATTGACGGCATCTTCGTCGAGCAGGTCGACGTCGCGGGCGAAGTCGATCGGCCGCACCAGGTAGTCGTTGCAGAGCAGGATGCGGCTGGCTTGGTTCGCCCGCTTGCGGTTCGCGTTCGAGCTCGTCGAGCCGTAGCGCCACCACAGGCCATTGGTGGCCAGCACCCCCGCCGCGGGCCGGCCGTCGGTGTAGCGGCTCTGCTGCCACCCCTGCCCGTCGGCCGGGTAGGGCAGGTACCAAGCGCTGGCGAGGGCCTCGTTGGCCATCGTCCAGTCGGCGGTGACGATCTCGGTCCAGGGCAGGTCGCTGGCCGCGACCCGGGCGACGAGCCGCAGCGGCTCTTCGCCGACGGCACGGGTGAAGGCGGCCCGGTCGTCGATGTTGTATTGGTTCGAGCCCACGGTGAAGGCGTCGGCCCGGGTCAAATAGATCTCGGCGAAAAGATCGACCATGCGCTCTTCGAAGCGCGGGTCGGCCAAGTACCGCTCGATGGCCGCGTCGAGCTCGGCCTCGGCCTTCGCGGGATCAGCGCGCACCGACCGCAGCTCGTCGATGCCCGGGCGCACGCCGCGCAGGTCGAGGCTGATGCGGGTGAGCAGGCGCCCCGCCTCCATCGGCTGGAGCGTGCGGGCGCTGTCGCTCGGCGCGGGATCGACGCGCTCGACGCTGTCTTCGGCTGCATCTTTGCCCGTGCTGCAGGCGGCGCTGAACAGCGTGATGGAGGCCAAAAAGGAGAAGGATCCAAGGACGCGGCCGGTCCACGACCAGCGGGCCCCGCCCTCGACGCGCGGCATCACCACGGCTCACCTCCCCAGCCCAGCAGGGCGCTCGGGTCTGCGCAGGCCTCGCCGGCCAGCTCTCCCTGAAAATACACCTGGCCACAGCCATCGCAGGGCCCGGTCGGCTCCCAGCTGTCGGGGTCCACGTCGAAGTGGACCTCCCACCACGCGCCGGCGGCGTCCCGCAGCGCCACGACCCCCGTCGCTTCGTCGGCGCAGCTGTAGCCCGCGCCGGCGTTGGCGAAGCTCACCCGGTCGAGATCGACGCCCAGCAGGTCGGGGGCGAGGCCGCCGATGAGCCCAGACACAGACAGGTACCGGGCGGGGTCCGGGCCCTCTGCGGTGACCGCGTACAGGCTGAGGCTGGGGTGGACGGCCTCGGTCATCCAGTCGTCGGACGCCCACCGATCCCCGGTGACCTCGAACCAGCCGTACACGTCGCTCGTGGACACGAGGTAGCCGTCTTGGGCGCTCTCGGCGGTGTAGGCCGAGCCGGAGAAGTCGTAGCGGTCGCCGCCCGCCGTGAACGTCGCGGCGCCGGAGACGACGACCGCGTCCCAGAGGTTGCCATCGCCGTAGACGTCCGCATCTTCGTATACATAATCAAAGGCATAGCCCGAGAAGCCCGTGCCTGCGTCGCTGGTGCAGTTGGCGTACCAGAACTGGTTGCCATCGGCCGAGTACCGGCTGGGACAGTCGGGGTCCGCGTCGTCCATCGCGTCCCGGTAGGCGCGGAGCACCGGGGTGGCGTGCAGGCCGGGCAGGCGGTCGAAGACCACCGCGAGGCTGGCCTCGGCCCAGGCCTGGTCGTAGTCTGCCGCGGTGACCGCGGCGGACTGTTCGCCGAGGAGCGCGCCTGGGTCGTAGGCGGTCGGGCCGGAGCCGTCGGCATCGCCAGCGCCGCTTTCGCCGGCCTCGGCGTCCGGCTTCGGGTCGCCGCCGCACGCGGCGAGCAGCAGCGGGACGAGCAGGGGGAACAGGCGGGCGGTGGACACAGCTCCTCCGGCGGGGTGGGCGCGCACGGGGGCCCCGTGCGGCGGCAGGGGCGGCCAAGGCGCGGGGCCTCCCTTGGTACTCTTCCATAGCCTGATCGGACTGTGAAGGGGCGCTGTGGGTCGATGCCTTCGCGAAGAGTGCGAGCGCCGCAGCGGCGCAGGTTGTGGGGTCGGAAGGGGAGGGAAGGGACGCCGCGGTCGCCGCGGCGCGCTCCACCTGCGGCCAGCGAGCGGATTAGGGCCCGCTGGCTCCCGGAGGGTGCATGCAGCCGATCGAGACCTGGAAGCGCGCGCAGAACCTGCAAGTCGCCACGCTCGAAGAGGGGGCGCTGCTCGGGCGCCTGGACGACTTCCTTTTTGACCTCGAGTCGCACCGGATCTACGGCTGGCGGCTCAAGGGCGGCGGCATGTTCGGCAAGGCCGGCGGCGTGCGCGTGGAAGACGTCCTGCTCATCGGCCGCGACCTCGCCTTGATCCGCAACGAGGCGGCGATCGAGTGGTCCGCCGCCAAGCCCAGCGTGCTCGAGGGGCGGGCCTGGGCCAGCGCCTACAAAGGCACCCAGGCCATCACGCGCAAGGGCGGCGCGCTCGGCGCGATCCAAGATTTCGTGATCGATCGCAGCGGCGGCCAGGTCACTGGGCTGCTGCTGTCGAGCGGGGCGGTGCTGCCGCTCAACGGGCGGGTCAACACCGGCGCGGCGGCCTGCATCGCTGAGTCCGCCGACGTGGCGGTGATCTTGGCCGGCGCCGAGGGCGATGAGCGCACCGACTGGTGGGTCCGCATCAAGGACGCCGTCGGCGGAAAGGGCGCCAAGCCCGCCATTGCCGCCGAAGAGGTCGAAGGCGAGCTCATCGAGGCGGCCCGCGAGGACGACTGAGCGCCGCGGGGTCCGGCACCGGCGGGGCCTCGCTCAGAAGTTGATGATCTCGGCGTGGTCCCCTGCCGGCTTGAGCGGCACCACCACCCGTGCGCCGGCCGGCTCGTAGAGCGCGACGTAGCGGGCGTAGTTGCCGGTCACCTTTTTGACGTAGTCGCGCGTCTCGTCGTACTGCATCTGCTCGACGAGGGCGTCCAGCTCAATCTTCCCGACGAGCGGGCGGTACCAGCGCGACACGTTGTGCGGCCCGCCGTTGTAGCTCGCGACCGCCAACGGAAAGACCCCATCGAAGCGATCCAAGAGCTTCGAGAAGTAGAAGATGCCGTAGCGCAGGTTGACGGCCGGATCTTCAAGATCGCCGGGGGAGTAGCGCTGCTCGCCGAGCATCGCGGCCACCCGCGCGCCGGTCCGGGGCATGACCTGCACGAGGCCGATGGCGCCGACCGGGCTCAGCGCGGTGTTGCGGTAGGTGCTCTCTTGCCGCATCAGGCCGAGCATGACCCAGGGGTCGACGTTGTAGGTCTGGGCGTGGGCCCAGATCTCGTCGGGGCGCACCACGGGCCAGCCGAGGCGGGCGACGGCGCGCTCTTCTTCGGGAGAGGCGCCCGGCGCGCTCAGCCCCGAGCACACGCGGGCGACGTGGTAGTGGTCGCGCGAGAACAGGACGTAGGGACGCCAATCGCTGGCGCTCATGCCCAGCTTTGCGATGGCCTGGCGCCGCGCGTCGCCGCCCGCGCCCTTGGTGGTGACGTCGAGCCACTCTTCGTAGGCGGCGTAGGTGAGCCGGGCCGCCTCGGTGCTCAGGCCGGCCTGGCTCAGGTCCCAGGCCGCGGGCAGGTCTTTCCAGATCGCGCGGTTGCGCTCGGCGAAGCTGAGGAACTCCGCCGCTGCGGCCTTCGGGTCGTAGTAGCGGCAGGCGCCGTAGGAGTCGGGGAGGGGCGCCAGGGCCGGCGCGGACACCAGCCCACGGGGGGCGGCAGCGGAGGGAGCGGCCGCGACGGGCGCGCGCACGGCGTCCCAGCGCAGGCCGCTGAGGTCGGCCCGGCGGTCGGGGGCGAGCAGGGCCGGGCGCACCCGATCGCCGTCCAGCACGACGGGGACCTCGGCCGGCAGCGGGTGGAGGGCCGCCGGCGCGGCGGCCAGCGGCGCGGGCAGGGGCGCGAGGCGGTGCGCGGCGGGGCCGTGCCAGCGGCCGTCGCGCTGGCTCCAGGCCGGCGTGGCCGCGAACTGGCGGTCGGGCGCGAGCAGGAGCGCGTACCAGCCGGTCTTGTCGTTGGCGATGGCGCAGGCGCGGTCGGCCTCGGCGCCG
>JBJONS010000402.1:0-5629 GCA_046051725.1 Pseudomonadota bacterium
GTCGTGCCCTTCGCGCAGGACCGCCCGGGCGGCGGGCTGCGGCGCCAAGCGCTCGCCGCCCTCACCAGCGCGGCGTGGAGCCAGGGCACCATCGCCGCCGAGCTGATCCAGCGGGCGGGCCGGGGCCTGCCCGGCACGCTCGGTCAGCTCAGCGAGCAAGCGCACCTCCTGTTGCGTCAGGACTATCACGGCGACATCGAGCTCCACCCTCCCCTCCGGCCCGACATCATCCCCAAGCTGGTCAGCAACCCGACCCCGGCCGAGCTGGCCCAGTACGTGCTCGACGGCGAGCGCACGGTCTGGCCCAAGCTGCCCCAGCTGCGCGATCAGACCCGCATCGGCCGCGCCTTCAGCGCCGCGGTGCAGCGGCTGCGGGCCCGCGAGGCCGCCGAGGGGCGCTGAGGCGCCGCGCGCCGGCCCGGCCCGGGGCGATCTTCAGGCGGTCCGCGTTAGGCTGCGCGGGTCCCCCTCCCTGGAGCCCTCCGATGCCGACCCTCCGCCTGACCTACTTCAACGCCCCCGGCCGCGCCGAGCCCATCCGCCTCGCGCTGCGCATCGGCGGCCTGGCCTTCGAAGACCACCGCCTCGACTTCCCGGGCTTCGGCGCGGCCAAGGCCAGCGGCGCCCTGCCGCTGGGCTCGGTCCCGATGCTCGAGATCGACGGGCAGGCCATGGTTCAGACCGCGGCCATCCTGCGCTACGCCGCCCAGGCCGGCGACCGCTCGCTCTACCCGGCCGACCCGCTCGCGGCGCTGCGGGTCGACAGCGCGCTCGACTCGCTCAACGACACCCTGTCCCACGCCCTGGCCCCGAGCCTCTTTGAGCGGGACCAGGCCAAGAAGCTGGCGATGCGGGCCGAGCTGGCCACCGGCGTCATGGCGCGGGTCTTCGCCTACGTCGACGGCCTCGTGGCCGCGGGCGGCGGCGTGTTCGTGGGCGGCGACGCCCTGTCGATCGCCGACCTGGTCATCGCCCTGCAGGTCGAGCAGATCCGCAGCGGCGCGCTCGACGGCATCACGGTCGAGCACCTCGCGGCCACGCCGCGGCTGCTGGCCCTGGCCGACGCGGTCCTCGCCGATCCCCGCGTGGTCGCCGCGCGCGCCTGAGCGCCCGGTCGCGCCGGGGCGGCCCGCTCCGCCCCGGCCGATCCCCTCCCCTGTCCCGACGCCGAGGTCGACATGTGTGAGGCCGACGACCCGCTCCCCCCGGCTGGCGCGCTCAGCCGCCGCCGCTTCGCCGCGCTGGGCGCCGCCGCCGGGCTCGTAGCGGCCCTGCCCGCCGGGGCCACGCCTCCGCCCCTGCTGACCCGGCGCTCGGTGGTGATCCAGACCGCCGATGGCGCATTGGACGCCTTTTTCGTCCATCCCACCACCGGCGCCCATCCCGCGGCGGTGATCTGGCCGGACATCCTCGGCCTGCGCCCAGCCACCGAGGCGCTGGCCGAGCGCCTGGCTGACGCCGGGAACGCCGTGCTGGTGGTCAATCCCTACTACCGCACCGCCCGCGCGCCCGTCGTCGCGCCCGGCGCGTCCTTCGCCGACCCCGAGGTGAAGGCCAAGGTGCTGCCGCTCAAGGCCACGCTCAGCGCGGCCACCGACGCGGTCGACGGCCCCGCGGCGCTGGAGTGGCTCGACCAGCAGCCCGCGGTCGACGCCGCCCGCCCCGCCGCCACCTTCGGCTACTGCATGGGCGGGCCCTCGGCGGTGCGCCTCGCCGCGGCGCGGCCGGCGCGGGTGCGCGCGCTGGCGAGCTTCCACGGCGCCGGCCTCGTGACCGCGGCGGCCGACAGCCCGCACCTGCTGCTGCCCCAGCTCCAGGGCGGGGCGCACTTCGCGGTCGCCCAAAACGACGACCAGCGCGACCCAAAGGGCACCGCCACCCTCCGCGAGGCCTGCGCCGCGACCGGCCGCCCCGCGGCCGTCGAGGTCTACCCGGCCGACCACGGCTGGTGCGCGCCGGACAGCCCGGCCCACCACCCGGGCGAGGCCGACCGGGCCTGGGCCGCGGCCCTGCGCCTGCTCCGCCCCGCGGGGCCCTGAGCGTGCGGCCCGCCGACCTTGACCCGTCCCTGCCGGTGCCACCGGATCGCGCCGGCCCCGGCCCCGCCGATGCGCGCCCGGGCCCCGATCCCCACCGCCGCCTGCGCGCGCTGCTGCGGATCGACTCGGGCGGCGGCCTGGTGGCGGGCGCGCTCCTGCTGCTGCTGTTGCTCGTGCAGGTCCCGGTCTCGTCGCTGCTCGGCCTGCCCCTGCCGGCCCTGATCGGCGTCGGCGTCGCCAACCTCGCCTACGGGCTCAGCTCGGGCGCGCTGCTGCGGGCCACCCCGCCCCTGCGCCCGCGGGCCACCGCGGCGCTGGCCACCGCGAACATCGCCTGGCTTGGGGTCTGCCTCGGCCTGCTCGTGGTCTACGCCCCGGTGCTGCGCCCGCTCGGCCGCGCCCACCTCGTGCTCGAGGGCCTCTACGTCGCGGCCCTCGGCGGGGTCGAGCTCTGGGCGCTGGCCGCCTGCCGCGCCCGGCCCGCGGCCTGAGGGCCCCCGCGCCAGTACGAATCCGGGATCCACGACGATGAGCGGCCCGCCCAGCGGGCCGACCAAGCACGCTGCGGCCAGCCCGGAGGCTGGCGCCGCGAAAGACGCGCGAGAGTCGGGGAGACAGGGGCAAGGCGTCCGGCGAAGCCGGCGGCGGCGCACCGCGCCGACGAGCCGCGCCAGCGCGAATCCGGGATCCACGACGAAGAAAGGCCAGCCCGTAGGCTGGCCTTTCGAGAGTCGGGGAGACAGGATTCGAACCTGCGGCCCTCGGTTCCCAAAACCGATGCGCTACCAGACTGCGCTACTCCCCGGACCGCGCGGCGCGACAGGGAAGCGTCGCGCGCCGGCCCCTGTAGCCGGCGAGGCGACGGGCAACAAGCGGCGCCCCGGGTCCGCCGCCGCCCGCGGCTGGTCTGCGCGCCGGGGAGGCGATACCGCGCGCATCCACGCGCCCTCCCCCACCTTGGAGTCGACCATCATGCCGAGCCAGACGCCCCTCCGCTCCCTCCCCGGGTCCCGCGCGCGCGCGGCGCTCGGCCTGTTCGCCACGCTGGGCCTCAGCGCCTGCGACGACGAGAAGTTCGCCGCGGTCGAGGGCGGCGGCGCGGTCAGCGGCGAGGGCTGCGACGCGGTCGCCGAGGTCATCGCCGGCAACTGCGTGGGCTGCCACTCGGCCGGCGGCGGCGCCGGCGGCCTCGATCTCGAGACCGACTGGTACGCCGCGGTCACCGACGGCGGGCTGGTCGTGGCCGGCGACAGCGCCGGCAGCGTTCTCTACCAGCGCATCACCAGCACCACCTCGCCGATGCCCCCCGTCGGCCTGATGGGCGAGGCCAACCAGGCGATCGTCGGCGACTGGATCGACGCGGGCGCCGAGGCCTGCGCCGCGGGCACCGATGGGGCCGACGGGGCCGATGGGGCCGATGGGGCCGACGGCGGCGGCGGTACCGACGGCGCGGCGCTGTTCGCCAGCGGCTGCGCGGGCTGCCACGGGGCCGACGGCGACTCGGGCTACGCGCCCAACCTCAGCGATGAGGTGCCCGGCGAAGACCTCGCGGATCTCAAAGAGGTCATCATGTTCGGCGAGGGCACGATGCCCGCCATCTTCCCCGACGACGCCCAGGCCACGGCCGTGGCGCAGTACCTGCTCGACACCTTCGCCCGCTGACCGCCGCCGACCTGGAGCACGACCATGATGATGAACCTCACCCTGATGCTCTGGTCCGCGGTGGCGCAGGCCTACGTCGACCCCAAGTGCGAAGACGTCGCCGCACAGGGCGTTCCCGAAGGCTACAGCGATCAGGGGCAGCAAGACTTCCTGCTGAACTTCTTCGCGCTGGCGACCACCAACTCGCCCCTGCACGCGCCGGTGCCCTACGAGCCCGGCTTTGGCTCGGCGTCGGTCGAGCTGAGCCTGATCCCGCCGCTGTCTTGTGAGCGCCGCTTGGTGCTCAACTACTCCAAGACCGAAGACACGAACAAAGCGCCGGTTTTTCCCCGCCTCCGCGCGAACTTCGCCTTCAACCCCATCGGCAAGCTGCGGCCCTACGCGGGCATCGGCTACGTCCCGCCGCTGACCGTCTTCGGCACCCGCAACGTCATCGTCAGCGGCGAGCTGGGTTTTGGCGTGCCGCTCAAGGCCGGCTGGAGCTGGGGCGCCCGCTACCACGCCACGCTGATGAAGACGGTCGCCGAGATCGCGACGCCGTTCAACGAAGAGGACGAGCCCGCCAACGACCTCTACATGGGCTCGACCTTCGGCCTCGACCTGATGGCGGGCAAGGACTTTGACGGCGTCGAGCCCTACCTCGCGCTGGGCCTCACCGACGTCTCGACCTTCTTCTACATCGGCGACGACGCCGTGGTCAGCAACAACAGCACGCCCTACTTCGGGCCGACCACCTCGCTCGGCGTGCAGGTCAAGAAGATCAAGCACCTTGACCTGGCCGCCGAGTACTACGGCGCCTTCGCCAACATCAGCAACGAGTCCGACGTGACCGGCGACACCATCAGCCCGGGCGCGCGCATCCACACCCTGCGGACCCGGATCGGCTACCGCTGGTGAGGGCCGGACGCTCAGGCGGCGGGCGGCGCTGACCCCTCCTTCCCCCGTGACGGGTGGGGAGGGGTCGATGGGCGGGGGGCCAGCCCCCCGCAACGCCCCCCACCAGCACCTGCGCGGCGCGCTCAGGCCAAGGTGTCGGTGTTGACGACCTCTGACGAGGCCATCACCGGCGGAACCTTCTCATCGTTCACCATCGAGGCGACCTTTCCCTGATCGACGTGGGCCGTGTACAGCTGCATGGGGAAGCTATGGCCCCCCGTGCGGTCGCGCTGCGCCTTCGACGCGCCGAAGGCCTTGGTCATCGCCGTGGCCACCGGCGACTCCATCGAGCCGCCGCTCGCCACGGCGCCCTTGATCGTCTGCCCATAGGCCCCGAGCTCTGCCACGATGTCCTCGGCGAGGGTCGACTGCAGATCGCTGGGGTTGGAGCCCGAGGCGCCCTCGCCCGCCGCGACGCGGTTGATGCCATCGGCGAGGTGGATGGCGGCGATGAGCCAGCCCGCGTCGAGGTCTTGGACGTGCTGGTCCTCGGCCATCATGATGTGCTCGGCGGCCAACGAGCTGACAATGACGTAGTGGTCGAGGTCCGGGTACTCGGGCTGCGGCGCGTCGATCTTGTAGCCGTCGTAGTTCTCGGGCGTGCACAGCACCGGCCAGGTGCACCCGGCCGGCTCGGCCACCGGCGAGACATTGACGGTGTAGTCCTCTTTCCAGGGCAGGATGTTCTTCTCGACGGAGAAGCGCACCCGCGGGGCGGCGGGCAGCGAGGCGATGGCGAACCAGGTCTGGCCATAGACCTCGGGGAACTCGGGGTGGCGGCCGGTCTTCACCGAACCGGCCGAGGCTGCATCGCCCTGCCCGCCGAAGGTGGGCGCGGCGCGGCCCGCCCCGAGCTGGGGCTCATCGGCCCGCGCCGGCCCCGGGCTGCCGCCGGGCCGGGCGCTGGTGCCGTCGGCGTAGACCTCGCGAAAGTCAGGGTGGCGGGTCGAGGCGCCGCCGCCGATGCACTGGGCGCAGCCGCAGGCCCCGGC
>JBJONS010000403.1:0-2815 GCA_046051725.1 Pseudomonadota bacterium
GCCGCCCGCCCTGCTCACCGAGGCGACGCTCAGCCCCGCCAGCCTGGAGCTGATCGAATGCGCGGTGGCCACCTCGCCGATCGACTGGATCATCCCCAGCGCGCGCGCCCACCACCCGACGACCTCGGCGTCTGGCCTGCACCTCGACGCGCCGGTCGACCTGATGACCCCCGGCGCCGAGCTCGGGGCGATCAGCCCGCCCGCTGGCGACTATTGCGCGCTGCGGGTGGTCATCGAGCCGCTCGGCGCCGCTGGCACCTCGCTGACGGTGGCCCAGGGCGGCGACGCGGCGGCCAGCGGCACCAGCGCGGGCAGCGCCTGGCTCGACCTCTCGCTGTCTCCGCAGCTCACCCTCGACGAAGATCACCTCAGCGCCGAGGTGCACGTCTCGGCGGCCCTGTCGGCCTGGCCGGCAGCCCTGGCGAGCGCCGAGGCGCAAGGCCTCACCAACCCCGAGGCGGTGGGCGACGCCGTGCTCGCCGAGATCAAGGGCCAGATCACCGCTTCGGCGGAGTGAGCCCCGCAAGAGCACCCGCGGGAGCGCTGCGGCCCGCCCCTCAGCCCGCCGTCCAGACCTCAAGCGGATCGACGTCCAGCGCGCTGATCTGAACCTCGACTCCCGGAAGCGCCGCCCGCAGCTGGGCAGCGTAGCGCGGCAGGAAGCCCCGCTCGCAGTTGCTGTGCTCGGTGAGCACCACCGCGGCGCCCCGGTCGGTGAGGCGCAGCACCTCGTGGTGCCCGAGCTCTCCGGTGAGCACCACATCGCCGGCCCCCGCGCCCTTCATCAGGTCGCCGCCCGCGCCGGGGCAGCACCAGAGGGACGCGCGGGGGGCCGCGGGGTCGCCGGCGACCCGCAGGTGCCGCAGCCCCAGGTGCCCGGCGATCCGGGGGAGCAGATCGCGCAGCGGGGCGGGCGCGCCGAGTCGGGCGCGGCGGCCCATGCCCGCCCGCGGATCGGCCGCGTCGGGCTGGATCGGGTCGCAGGCCGTGACCGGGCCCGCGGCGGCGGCGAGCCAGTCGCCCATGCCGCCCGGCACCGCGTCGAGCGCGGTGTGCGGGCTGTAGATCGACAGGCCGGCGCGTAGGGCCCGGGCCAGCGTGCGCTCGGGCGTGCCCTGCCCGGCGACCCGCTTAAGGGCCGCGAAGATCGGGGGATGGTAGGCGACCACGAGATCGACGTCGTCAGCGATGAAGGCGTCGAGGACGGCCGGCCGCAGGTCGACGCAGAGGCCGAGCCGCCGGACCACGCGGTCCCCGGCGACGAGCAGCCCGACGTTGTCCCAGGGGGCGGCCAAGCGCAGCGGCGCCAGGGCGTCGAGCGCGGCGAGGAGCGCCGCGGGCTCGAGGGGGGCGGTGGTCATGGGGGCTCCCGCGGCGCGGAGGTCGTGGGGCGCCCCCGCAGCGCGCTGTGCTGCGGCGTCAGCTCGCGTGGGCGCGGGCCCAGCGGGCGCGGGCCGCCGCCTCGTCCTCACACGGGAAGGGCGCGTTGGCGATGGGCTCGGTCACCGTCTCCCACACGATGGGCAGGCCCATCGCGCGGCGCCAGGTCCACCGGCGGCGGGCGTGGCGCTCGTCGACCAGCTCGGGGCCGCGGGCGACCAGCACCGCGGCGGCGGGCTCGACCAGCGCTGGGCAGGCCTCGAGCGGCGGCGCGGGGATGCGGTCAGGGGCGGGGCGCTCGGGCGCGAACAGGCTCGGGATCATGGTGCCTCCAGCGGGGGGCGGTGCCGCGGCAGGTCCGCACGCGGTGACCGCTGCTGACCTGTTCACGTCACGTGCCAGCCTCCCACACGGGAAACGCTTCGGCCAGCACAGATCGATCTGAACCCGAAAATGTCGGGTGATCGGGGGCATGGCGCAACCGGCCCGGCGGCGGCGCCTGCGTGGAACGGCACGGCGCGCTGTGTGCGCCCACCCAGGCCCGACCCGCGCGGCGACCGCCCCCGCGGGGCTGGCCGGCCCCGCCGCGGTGTACAGGGAGAGGCCGCGCCCGCCGGAGCACCGGCGGGATCCCGCCCGCCCCCGAGGAGCCATGTCGACCTTCCGCGCGCAGACCACCTGGACCCGCACCCGCGACGACTTCAGCTACGACCACTACGACCGCGATCACGAGGTGCGGTGGGGCAGCGGGCAGGCGGCCGCCGCCAGCGCAGCGCCCGAGTACTTGGGCAGCGCCGACCGCCTCAACCCCGAAGAGGCCCTGGTGGGCGCGCTGAGCAGCTGCCACATGCTGACCTTCCTCGCCATCGCGGCCCGCAAGCGGCTGGTCGTCGACGCCTACAGCGACGCGGCTGAGGGCGTTCTGGGCAAGAACGACGCCGGCAAGCTCGCGATCACCGAGGTGACCCTGCGGCCGGTGGTGCGCTTCGCCCCGGGCGTCGCGGTCGACCCGGCGGCGCTGGCCCGCATGCACGAGGCGGCCCACGCCAACTGCTTCATCGCCCAAACGGTCAAGGCCAGCGTGCGGATCGTGGCCCCCGAGGCCGCCGGGGCCTGACCCGCGGCGGCCCGCCGCGCCGACCATCGGGGCCGGCGAAACAGGATGACACCGCCCACACCGGGCCAGCGCGGCGGGCGGCGCGATAGGCCGGCGGCGCTTCCGCGGGGGCCCGTCGTGCCCCACACCGCGCGGAGCCCCCATTTTGGCGGAGCCCCCATGCCCAACTTCACCCGCGCGCTCGCGGCCGCGGTCCTCGCGGCGGGCGCCCTGAGCGTCCACGCCGGACTCGACCCGCTCGCCCTCCCGGCCCACCTCCTCTCGAGCCTCAGCGGCGTCGCCGCCGCCCAGGCTCCCGCCGACCCCGCTGCTGCTCCG
>JBJONS010000404.1:0-5848 GCA_046051725.1 Pseudomonadota bacterium
TGTTCAAGGACGAGCTCAAGCAGGCCTTTGACGCGGCGGATGAAGCAGGGCGCGCCACTCCAGTGGCCGCGAGCGCAGCGCTGTCCGCTCCGACCACCGCGCCGTCGCCGCCCCCCCTCGCCCAGTGCCCCGCCGGGACGGTCCAGGTCGCCGCCGCCTCCCTGCGCCTCGAGCAGCCCGAGGGGCGCAAGACCTGGCCAGCCCCGCCGACCGGCGCGGACAAGGTCAGCGTGTCGGTGCCCACCTTCTGCGTCGAGGTCGACCGGGTGCAGCGCGCCGAGCTGCCCCCGGACCTGCGCCTCTCCGACCAGAGCCAAGGCTGCCTCGACGCGCACGGCGGCGACTGGCTGCGCTGCCTCAGCGGGGACGAGGCCGCGGCGGTCTGCGCGGCGCGCCTGCCCGGCGGGCGCCTCCCCCAGATCGCCGAGCTCGAGGCGCTGGCCCGCGACCCCGCCGCGATGGACCGGGTGCGCTTCTCTCGCAGCAAGCTCGAGCTCGAGTGGCTCGACGACAGCTTCCCGCCCGCGGTCTTCAAGCGCCCGGCCGAGGCCGGCCGCGCGGGCCACATGACCCGCAAGCGCTTCGACGGTGAGCCCCACGACCGCCCGACCGCCCTGCGCTGGGCCTACAACCAGCCGCCCGACCGCAGCAAGCAGGCCGAGCTGGTCGGCTTCCGCTGCGCGGCGCCGCTGTCCCCGACCCCCTAAGTCCAGCGCGCCAAAACGACGACGGGCGGGCCTACTGACCCGCCCGCCCCCTGTCGACCCGCTCAGGGTTGGAAGCCCGCCGGGCAGTCTGGCTTGGCTTGGATGCGGTAATACCCAAGCTCATCGGCCCAGAGCTCGCCCTCGTAGGGCCAGAGCCGCTCGTTCTTCTTGACGGACTTGCCCCGCTGCACGACCTCGCGCGACTTGGCCATCTCGCCGGTGTTCGCGGCCTGCATGTACAGGCGCTTCTCCATGTCCATCATGTCGAGCCGGCTGAGATCAGCGGCGTCGAGCATGCTCTGGAGCTCATCGGCCATGCGGGTCACGCGGGTCTGGATGCGCTTGCCCTCGGTGTCGATGAGGTTGGCCCGCCGCGCGCTGACCGCCTCGGTGGCCCAGGCCGAGAATGGGTTCGCGGCCACGTTCTTGAGCCGCTTGATCTCGTCCTCGGCGCTGCGCACGGCGGCGAGGCTGTCGCGCAGGCGGTCCTCTTCGACGAAGAAGTAGCTGACCAGCGGGCTCACCTCGGCGGGCTTGCCCTCGATGAGCGCGGCGTGTCGGGCGAACAGCTCTTGGGGGCCGAGCGCCGCGGTCTCGCGCAGCAGCGTCACCCGCGGCTTGTACTTGCCCTTGAGCGCGTCGATGCTCTTGGTCGCCTCGGGGAACTTGCAGAGCTGGAAGTAGCTGTACATCCGCAGCAGATCGGCCTCGGGCGCATAGAGCTCGTCGAGGAAGGTCGTCTGGTGGTTGAACAGCAGCGACAGGCTGCCATTGGGGTCGCCGAGGCGGAAGTGGGCCCAGGCGCGCTCAAATTGGGCCTGCGGCCACGACCGGCTGCTGCGGTTGATCTGGGCGTAGTACTCGATGGCCCGCGGGAAGTTGCCCGCCGCGTAGTAGGCCCGCGCGAGGTTCATCTTGACCATGTCGTCAAAACGGGCCCCGCGCTTGTAGGCCTGGCCCGCGCCCATCGCGACCTGAAGGGGCCCCAGCGCGTCGTTGTGACGCCCAGACACCGAGAGCGAGACCCCCTCGAGCGCCTTGGCCTCGGGGTAGAAGGGGTCGGTGGTGGCCACCATCTTGAGGCTCGCCAGCGCGAGCGGGTGCTGGCCCCGGTGGGTCGCCTCGCGCGCGGCGAGGTAGGCCATCCGGCTGCGGGTCTCGGCGCTGACCTCGAGGCCGAGGTTCTTGGCGAAGACACCCTCCAGCACGGCGGTGTCGCCGACCTTATCGGCGAGCTTGATCGCCTTGCCGGCCGCGTCGGCGACCAGCGGGGCGTCGGTGCTCAGCGCGCGCTCATAGGCCAGCAAGGCCGAGAACGGCAGATCCAGGCTCTCGAGCACCGCGCCGAGGCGGGACCACGCTTCGGCGTGGTAGGCCGCGTGCTCGGGCTTGGCGACGAGCTCGACGAGCAGGTCGGCCACCTCGGCCTTGCGGCCCTCTTTGAACGCCGCGTCGATGGGGCCGAAGACCGCGGTCCGGGCCTCGAGCATCGCGGCGATGGGGTCGGGGGCGGCGGGCTTCTTGTCCTTGGGGGCGGCCAAGGCCGGCGCGCTGAGCGCGAGGCCCAGCAGCAGCAGCGCGGGGCGGAGCCGGGCGGCAGCCATCAGTCCCCCTTCTTCGAGAGCCGGCTGTAGCCGACGGTCAGCAGCACGTTCTGCTTGAGGAAGGTGCCCTGGGTGTCGGCCGTCTTGACCCGCTTCTGGATGAGCAGGTCGTCGCGGATCTGCACCCGAAGCGCGCTGTTTTGGTTGAGGAAGAACCGCATGCCCAACCCAATCGAGCCGCCGGGCGAGAACGCCACGTCGCCGTCGGGCATCAGCGCCTTCTCGACGCTGAGCACGCCGCCCACGAGGCCGTAGACGTCGTGGTGCAGCACCTTGTTCCCGCGCCAGTTCAGCTTGGCGTAGATCGGCGACCACTGCAGATCGGCGGCCACGTCGGCGATGTGGCCGTAGGCGTCGGGCACGATGCCGTAGGCTTCGCTGGTCAGCTGCTTGTAGGTGAAGTTCTCGAGGCTGTAGCCGCCGTGGGCGGCCAGCTCGACCCCGAGCTCTTCCGAGAAGTGCTTGACGCCGTAGACGCCGACCACCGGGGTGGTGGTGTAGCTGTCAAAGGGGATCCAGCCGAGGTCGGCGCCGAACTCAAAGCGCCCCTCTTTGCCGTAGAGGAGCTTCTGGACGACCTTCACGTCGCTCTGCTTGAGCACGCCAAGATCCAGCGGGGAGTCCTGCGCGACGGCGGGGGCGGAGAGCGCGAGCCCGGCGGCGGCGAGGGCGGCGCGCCCACGGCGCAGGAGGGACAGGGGCGTGGACATCGGTCAGGACCTCGGGGAGAGGGGGGCCCGTGACAGGCGCGGGCGGGCGAAGCGGAGGGCGGGGCGCGGTCGGTCGGCGGGCGCAGCCAGGGCTGCCGGGCCGGCGAGGCCCCCGGGGGGAGCGGGCGACGGGCTCAGAAGGGGAGCTCGCGGGGCGCGCCGCTCAGCGGCAGGTAGAAGATGTCGACGTCGGCGTTGTACCCCGGGATCCACTCGCCCCAGAAGGTCACGCTGTTCTGGGCGGGGTCGTAGCTCCAGCCATCGCCGTAGACCGCGTCGGGCTGGCCCGCCTCGCCCTCGAGCACCGGCGAGGCCGGCACCTCGACGTCGTCGATCCACACGCGGATCGTGCTGACGTCCGGCACGCTCTGCAGCTGGAAGGCCGTGTCGAGGTTGGCGAGCAGCGCGCCCAGATCGCGCAGGTAGCTGTCAAAGTTGCTGACCTGGCAGGCGTCGCCCTCGACCTCTTCGGCGATGTTCCGGTAGAAGCCGCCGGTCACGGTGCTGATGTTCTGCATCCGCTCAAGCGAGTAGGTCGGGATCGCCGTGCTGGGGCAGATGACGTTCCCGGTCTCTTCTTCGATGCCCGGCGCGATGGCCACGATCTTGATGTTGCGCTCGAACTGCGCGAAGGCGTCGATGTAGGCCTGGCCCACGTCGTCGCCGTTGACGAGCCGCCGGCTGTCGTCACCTTCGTCGCTGACCACGACGACCAGCACGGTGCTCTCGTCGCGGAGCCAGCCCTCGTTCTTCGGCGTCGGGAACTCGCCGAACGCGGACTGCGGGTCGCTGCAGGTCTCGGGCGGGGCGTCGCTGGCCCGGCAGATCGCCATCAGCGCAGCCTCAAGCGGCTCTTCGCGGCCGCTGCCCGAGGCGTTGTCTTCCCAGCCGCCCGGCCCGCAGAAGCAGTCGAGGTAGCCCTTGGTGATCTGGGGCCGGCCGTCGGCGTCCTTGGGCGGCTCGGCGCACTCGGTCATCGTCTCGCCGTCGGGGACGTCGTTGGAGTCCCAGACCGCCGTCTCGCAGAGCAGCTGCGCGCGGAAGGTGTTGCCGACCTCGGGGTCGGACTTGGACAGCGCCTCGCCCACGAACACGCCGCCGTTGCCCGGCTGGGGGCCGTCCACCTCGGCGAAGCCCGCCGAGGTCGTGGTCAGCGCGAGGTTGTAGTCGAGGAACTTCCCGCGCTCTTGGGTGTAGGTGATGTAGTTGTTGACCGCGTCGGTCAGCGACGCGGTCGCAGGCGCGGCGCCCTCGCTGCTGGTCAGCACCGAGATGAAGGCGTCGAAGTTGCCCCCCAGCGCGGCGGTCTCTTCTTGCATCGAGGCGGAGTTGTCGATCACAAAGAGGATGTCCGCCTCGTCGTTGAACGTGGCCTGCTCGTAGCCGGCCTCGTTGAACAGGGCGTAGCGGTTGCACCCGCCGAGGGCCATCGTCAACAGCAGCACGCTGGACGCGATCTTCGGCGAAGAACGAAGGGAGGGAGACGCACGGCGCGGCATCGGGGGGACCTCTGGCACGGCGGAGCCGGGGGCGAACCCCGGGGGGACGGCGGCGGGGCGAGCGGCGCACGCGGCGGAGGACGCGGGGGCCGCCCCGGGCCTGCGCGGTCGACGGTGAACCGCGCCGCAGCCCCTGGGGCGCTGGAGCTTACCGGAGGCGAGCGGCGCCCGGCAAGGGTGCGCTGCCAAGGCGCTGTCAGCGCGGACCCGCGTGGCGCGCCCGCGGCGCGGGTCGGGGAGAGCCCGGACCCAGAACGCTCAAGGGGACCGCGGCGGGTCCGAACCGGTGCGCGTTAGGGACCGCGCAGATCGGCCCGCCGCAGGCAAGAGCGGCCGCCCAGCGCCCCCCGACACCACCGCGGAAGCGGCGGAGATCCCCAGAAGACCCCACTCCGTCGCCGCGCCCCGGCGACCCGACCCCCGCCACGGGAGGCTCCCATGAACCGCAGCAGCAGCGCCGCTCCCGCCCGCCCCACGGACGCCGCCGAGGCCGATGACCAGCGCCGCAACGGCCGCCGGCTGCCCCTCGAGGTCGAGATCGAGTACGAGTCCACCGAGGACTTCCTCACCGACTACACGGCCAACATCAGCCTCGGCGGCATGTTCATCAAGACGAACAACCCGCTCGAGCTCGACACCCGCTTCCGCCTGTCCTTCCGGCTGCCGACCGAAGATCGCGTCATCGAGACCATCGCCGTGGTGCGCTGGCGGGTGGCGCCCGGCACCGGCGGCCCGATGACCCCCGGCATGGGCGTGCGCTTCGAGACGCTGAGCCCCGCCGACCGCCGGGCGGTCGACAAGATGCTGTCGGCCTGGGGCTGAGCGTCGCGTCCGCGGCCCTGCGGGTCCGAACGGCCGCCCGATCATCCGCACACCCGATGCACAGCTGCCCCGCCCGCCCCGATCTGCCGGGGTGGCGGGGCAGGCCTGCGTCTGGGCGGGTCTGCGCGGGGCCCAGCGGCGGGCCGCGCCGCCGACCGCATCGTCAGAGGTTGCGCACCAGGGTGTCGATGATCCGCAGCTGGTGGCTGACCTTGGGGTTGACCGTCCCGCCGTTCGCCCGGTGGTGATCCATGAGGGCGGTGACCAGCGGCGGGAACTCGGCGCGGATGCGTCCGTAGTCCTGGGTCCGCAGCAGGGCCGCGATGTCATCGACCGGCGGCGGGGTCGGGCCGCCCGCGTAGGCGCCGCGGATCCGCCCGAGCGTCTCGAACATGAGCGAGAGCACCGGATCGGCCGACACATCGCGGTTCGGGGCGACGGGCGGGGGCGCCTGCGGCGCGGGGGTCGGCGGCGTGAGCGGCGGGGCGGCCGCCGGGGCGCGGGGC
>JBJONS010000405.1:0-2662 GCA_046051725.1 Pseudomonadota bacterium
CGGCGGGCCGCGGGGGCGCCGCGGGCCGAGCGTGGGCTCGCCCACCCGCCACGGCGACGTCTTTGAGCTGCTCTGGCCCGACTTTGCGCCGTACCTGTACTTTGTGTTCTCTCGGCGCGACACCGAGAACATGGCCCGCAGCCTGGCGCGCAACATCGACGACAGCCTGCTTGAGAGCCATCAGGTCGCTCAGGTCGACGCCGCCATTCGGGCCTTCGCCGCCGACCCGAACTCGGCCGCTGCGCTCGACCGCGAGCTCTTCGACATGTACCGCAAGGGTGTGGCCTTCCACCACGCCGGCCTGCACGTCGGTCTCAAGGCCCTGGTCGAAGAGCTGTACGAGCAGAAGCTCATCTGTGTGCTGTATTGCACTGGCACCTTTGCGTTGGGCATCAACATGCCGGCGCGCACCGCGGTCTTTGACGGCCTGGAGCGCTTTGACGGCAAGACGATGATCCCCCTGCCCGCCCGCGAGTTCATGCAGATGGCCGGCCGCGCCGGCCGCCGGGGCATGGACGAGGCCGGCTTGGTCGTCGCCCGCTGCGACATCGAAGAGTGGCCAGCGATGGAGCCGCGGCTGCGCCGCTACATCGAGGGCCACACCGAGCCGGTGCAGAGCAAGTTCGGCCTCAGCTTCAACAGCGTGGTCAACCTGCTCAACCGCCAGGATCCAACCCAGATCCGCACCCTGGTCGAGCGCAGCTTCTTGGCGTGGCACCGCAGCGCCCGCGCCCGCGAGGACGCCCGCAAGGCCGACGCGCTGTTCGCCAAGCTGGCCGAGGCCGGCTGGACGCTCGGCGACAAGCCGCCCACCGGCATGAAGGCCCTGTTTAAGGACTGGAAGCTCGTGCGCGGCCGGGCCGACACCGGCCCCGCCCAGACCTGGGCCGAGTTTGAGGAGCGCGTCGACTTCCTCAAGTCCTGGGGCTACATCGCCCAAGACGGCAGCTTCAACGCCGGGGCCAAGGCCGTCCTGCAGCTGCAGATCAGCGAGATCTTCGTCGCCGAGTGCTTCCTGGCCGGCATCTTCGACGAGATCGACGAAGAGACGCTCTTTGGCGTGGCGGCCGGCATGTGCGCCGAGTTCCCCCGCGGGGCCAACCCCAAGCCCGACCGCCGCGACAAGGGCCTCGTGCGCCAGCTCGACCAGGTGCGCGAGTCCGACATCGTGCGCCAGGCCGAAGAGCTCACCGGCGTCAAGGTGAGCTGGGACCCGCAGATGATCCCCTTCGGCCGCGCGTGGGCCCAGGGGCGCTCGTTGGCCGAGCTGATGGAGCGCATCGACAGCAGCACCGACGTCAGCGGCGATCTGATCGGCGCCTTCCGGCGGGCCCGCGACGTGGTCGGCCAGATCTCCGCGCTCTACGACCACGACCCCGACAAGAAGAAGGCGCTCGACGACGTCTGTCGGAAGGTGCGCCGCGACGAGGTCGAGGTCGTCGACTAAGGGCACCCGCCGCGCCGGGATGCGGGTCGCCAAGCGCCCGCCCCGGCCGGGGGTTCAGCGCAGGCCGCCGCTGCCGTCCGACCAGCCGTCTTGGGGCCCCGCGCCCGCGTCGGCGCCGTCAAAGGCGTCGGCCTCGTAGTACCAGCGGTCGTGGTCGGGGTCCCAGGGCTCCCAGGTGGGGATGCGGCCCAGCGCCTCGCGCAGGTGCGGGGGCACGATCCCGGGCACCAGGAAGGCTTTTTGGCGGTGCAGCTTGTAGGGGTTGCGCAGCTCCATCCCGAGCACGCCGAGCACGCCGCGGGCCACGTACCAGGTCGCCTGGGGGTTCCAGCCGTGCGCGATCTTGATGACCACGCCGAGCCCGCGCGGGTAGTCGGGGTGGTCGATCGCCAGCCCAAGCAGGCCGTCGGCGCCCTCTTTGGCGATGACCTTGCCGCCGCAGGACTTGATCACGGTCGTGTCGAGCCGGTTGAAGCCGCCGACCAGGTCGGGCTCGCGCACCATGCTCTCCCAGATCCAGTCCCGGTGCCGGTCGCGGGCCAGCGCGGCGTAGCAGCGGGCCAGCTCGGTGACCGTCATCGAGACGGTGGGCATCCCGTCCCCGTCGCGGGCCACGCGCAGCGGCGACCACTCCTCGCCCAGAACACTGCGCAGCACGTCCATGTACGCGCCGAAGATCGGGTGGTTGGGCAGGGTGTAGCCGGCCCGGCCCCATCCGCGCAGCCGGCAGCCGAGCAGCAGGGCGGCGTGCTGGCCGCTGCTGTTGTTGAACCAACGCCGCGGCCGGCGGACCTGCCGGCCGAACTGCACCAGCGGAACGTCGAGCGGGGTCTGCATCAGGCCCCACTCGCTCTCGGGCAAGATCGAGGTCGCTGCCGCCACATGCTCGGCGGTGCCGTTGTGCGAGCTGACCGAGATGGCCTTCTGCTTCCAATCCAACACATCGGCCAACACATCGGTGAAGACCCGCATGTAGAGCAGCTTCATCATGCTGCGCCCGTAGCAGAGCACGTTGCCGCCAAATGCGTGCAGCGGCTCATCCCCGTGCACCCAGGCCACAGCCCCGTGGATGGTGGTCTCGCTCACCCCGTTGCGGCGGTAGTCGACCAGCGGCTCCCACTCGACGTCGCGGCCGGTCGGGATGCGCGCGTCGGCGCCCGCGCCGGTGTCGCCGAAGGTGCTGCTGGGGTAGAGCGCGTGGGCACCGGGCTCAAA
>JBJONS010000406.1:0-5438 GCA_046051725.1 Pseudomonadota bacterium
CCCGCCGGCGGCGCGCAGCGGGGATCGGGCGCGCAGGCCCGGGCCCACGCCCCCGCGAGCGGCGCCCGCAGCGCCGGCGGCGCCTGGGCCAGCGCGCGGGTCAGCGCGTCGCGCCCCGCCGGATCGGCCGGATCACCCCCACGGGCGGGGCCTTTCGGGTGGGCCCGCAGGGGCACCAGCGCCCGCAGCGCGGCCGCGGCCGGGGCGGGCGCGGGGGCCCAGAGCCGCTGCAGACAGGCGTCCAGCGCGTCCAGCACGTCATCTGGGGCGAGGTCGCCGCTGTCGAGCCGCGCCGCGAGCTGCTGGGCCACCGCCTCACCCGCGCCCCAGGCGGCGGCGGGGTGGGCCGGCAGGGCGGATGCGTCGAGGGCCACCCCGCACCTCCCCCCAGGATCGGCCCGCAGAGCGGCGGTCGCCGCCTCACGCCCCTCTGCGTAGGCGTGCACCTGCCGGCACCAGCGGTCGTCGACCCCACACGCCCGGTGGTGCGCCAAGGGCAGGGCGTAGCTGAGCTGGGCTTGCACGTAGGCCCAGTCGGCCGCGTGCGCCGCCCCCCACCGCACCGGCGGCCGCGACCGGGGGCGCGCCTGGCCCGAGATGACCTCGTGCACGTCGTCTGCGACGATCTCGGCCGCAGGGGCCAGCGCGGCGGCGCCCGAGAGCAGCGCCGGCAGCGCGAGCAGGCGCCCGGCCCCGCCGCGGGCGGCCGCGACGAGGATCAGCGCGCAGAGGGGCATCACCGCCGCCGCGTAGCGAAGCGAGCCGGGGTAGGCGAGCTCGGGTGGCGCCGGCGCGCGCACCGAGAAGCCCGACAGGCAGTAGGCGGCGAGCCAGAGCGCCGCGAGGGCGACCGGGCCGCGCAGGCGGGGCGGTCCGCGCCACAGCAACGCGAGCGCACCGCCCAGCACGCTGATCCCAACGACCACGCCGAGGGCGTGCCCGCCCGGCGCCTCGGGGTGCCCCGCGAGCGCGGCGAGCTGGTGGGGGTTCAGCAGGGTGCCGAGCTGGTCGGGGATCCGGGCGAGGCGCGGGGCCCACTCGTCTTCGGCGTAGATGGTGTGAAAGGGCTGCTGGCCGCTGCTGCTGCGCTGGAGCAGCCAGCCGGCGGGGGCCACCAGCAGCCCGCCGAGGCCGACCAGGGCGCCGGGCTGGCCGCGGGCGGCGGCGTCGAGCACGGCCAACGCGGCGCCAGCCGCGACAAAAGCCCCCGAGAAGCTGGTGAACAGCGCGAGACCCCCGATAAGGCCCGCGAGCAGCGCGCGCCCGGGCCCCGGCCGCAGCGCCGGGCCGAGGGCGGCGAGCAGGGCCACGGCGAGGCAGCCGGCCTCCATGTGGTTGGCCCAGCCGGTCGCCGACAGCACCAGGGGGGTGCGGGGCGGAAGGGCCATCAGCAGACCAAAGGCCAGCCCCGCGCCGGGCGAGGACGCCCGGTGCAGCCACCGCTGACCGGCCGCCAGGGCCAACGCCCAGGCGCCGACCGGCAGCAGCTTCATGTGCAGCCAGCTCAGGGGCAGCGCGGTCGAGAGCAGGGCCGCCAGCCCGGCCTGGGCCGTGCAGCCGCCACAATACGGCCGGTACTGGATGAAAAAGGTGTCGCGCACGTGCCCCTGGCGCATCATCCACGCCTGGGCGGCGTTGAAGCCCTCTTCGGCGTCGCGCTCAAACAGGCCGGCGTCCCGCAGCGCGACCAGGCGCAGGGCGACGAGCAGCAGCACCAAGCCGAGGGTGCGCGCCCAGCTCGACGGGGCCGTCGGCCTCATCCGCCGCCCACCCCTGGCCCGCGGCCACCGGGTCGGTCATGCTGCGCCCCCGAGGTCCCCATGCGCGTCCCCTCCCCTCTGCCCCGACCGGGCCGCCGCGCCTGGCTCGCCGCGGCCCTCGCCGCCGCTCCCGCCTGCGACGGGCCCGCGCCGGCCCTGTCCCCCCCTGCGGCCGCGCCGTCAAGGCCGAACTTCATCGTCATCACCCTCGACACCACCCGCCAAGACGTGCTCTCGGCCTACGGTGGTGATCCGGCCGCGACGCCGATGATCGGGCAACTGGCGGCGGATGGGGCGCGGTTCGGCCGGGCCTACACCGTCACGCCGCTGACCATCCCCGCCCACAGCTCGCTGCACACCGGGCTGGTCCCTCCCCGTCATGGGGTGCGCGACAACGGGGACGCCTATCTGTCCCCCGCCGCGGTCACCCTGGCCGAGCAGCTCAAGGCCGCCGGTTGGGCGACCATGGCCTCGGTGGGCGCCGAGGTGACCAGCCACCACTGGGGCTTCGCCCAGGGCTTTGACGCCTATTTCGACGATCTCGACCCGACCGCGGCGGCGGGAAACCGCTGGCGGGTCGAGCGCCCGGCGGTCGACGTGCTCAACGACGCGCTGGGCTGGCTGGCCGAGCCGCTGCGCACCAAGCAGCCCTTCTTCGCGTGGATCCACGTCTTTGACGCCCACGACCCCTACCAGCCGCCCCCGCCCTACGACACGCTCTACGCCACCCGCCCCTACCTCGGCGAGCTGGCGGCGGTCGACGCCCAGCTCACCCGCCTCGTCGGCGCCCTGCAGGCGGCCGGGGCCTACGAGGACACCTGGATCATCGTGCTGGCCGATCACGGCGAGGGCATGGGCGACCATGGCGAGGGCACCCACGGGCTGCTGCTCTACGACGCCACGACCCGCATCCCGTTGATCGTGCGGGGCCCTGGGGTCAAGGCGGGTCACCTCGACTC
The DNA here is from genome assembly GCA_046051725.1 of Pseudomonadota bacterium. Taxonomy (GTDB): domain Bacteria; phylum Myxococcota_A; class UBA796; order UBA796; family UBA2385; genus JAEUKK01. The sequence goes on from JBJONS010000406.1 coordinate 2,720, forward strand.
CTCCCCCGTCAGCATCGTCGACATCACCCCGACGGTGCTCGCGGCAGCGGGGCTCCCCGTTCCCGCCGACCTGGACGGTCGAGACCTCGGACCCCAGCTGCGCGGCGAGGCGGGGCCGGCCGACCGGGTGGTCTACGTCGAGAGCCTGTACGGCTGGCGCCACTACGGGACCGCGCCCCAGCGGGCCCTGGTCGACCCCGACCACAAGCTCATCGACTCGACCACGCCCCGGGTCTTCGCCCGAACGGACCGCGCCGAGGCCGAGGACCTGCACCCCGCTTCACCGCAGCTCACCGCCGCCCTGCGCGGCCGGATGGACGTGCTCGCCGCCGGCTTCGCCCCGCTCGCGGGCATCGCCGGCGAGGTGTCGCTGGATGAGGCCCGCATCGCCCAGCTCACGGCGCTGGGCTACGTCGTGTCCGAGGCGTCGGGCCAGATCACCGACGCCGTGCCCTTTCGCGGCGATCTGCGCGACCCAGACCCCACCGACCCGGTGCTCGCCGCGGCCGACAAGGCCCGGGCGCTGGTGCGCGCCCGCAAGCTCGACGAGGCCCTGGCCGTGGTCAACGACGCCCTCGACCGCGTGCCGACCCAGGGGGATCTGCTGCGGCTGCGGGTCGACCTGCTGCTGCACCTGGGCCGCACCGACGCGGCGATCGCCGAGGCCACCCGGCTCGACGCCGAGGCGCCGAGCTCGCAGCTCAAGCTGAGCCTCGCCGAGATTTGGCTGCAGCGCGGTGATCCGGCGCAGGCTGAGGCCCAGCTGCGCGCCGCCTTGGTGATCGACCCCTACCTGAGCCCGGCGTGGCGCCGGTTGCTCCACATGCGGCACGCCGAGGGCGATCTGCAGCGCTTGGCCCCGCTGGTGGGCGAGGCCAAGGCCCGCCTACCCGAAGACCCGGGCGTGCTCGTGATGGACGGCGTGCTGGCCATGGCCCGCGACGACCGCCCGCGGGCCCGGGCCCTGCTCACCGAAGCGGTGGGAAAAGAGCCCGATCAGCCCTTTGGGCACCTCAACCTCGGCCTGCTCGAGCAGCGCGAGGGCAATCTGCTGGCCGCCGAGGGGCAGCTGCTCGAAGAGCTCCGGCTGTTTCCCCGCAGCCTCCCGGCGCGGGTGGCCTTGGTCGAGATCTACGCCGGTCAGAAGCGCTACGCCGATCAGCTCAAACAGCTCGACGAGATCATCGCGGCAGAGCCGAAGTCGACCGCCTTGACCCTGCACGCCCGGGCCCAGGCCCTGTTCAACCTCGGCCGCTTCCCCGAGGCCGACGCGGCGGTCGACACCTGCGCCAAGGCCTTCCCCACCTACGCGGGCTGCGCGCTGCTCAAGGCAAACACCCTGTCGAAGCTGGGCCGCCGGGACGAGGCGCTGGCGGCCTTCGAGCAGGCCAAGCTGCTCAAGGCCGCCGAGGACGCCCAGGGCCGCGACCAGGCCCCCGGTCCCGGGTCCTCACGGCCCGGTGGCGCCCCCTGACGGCAGGGTCGACCCGCGTGGGGCCGGAGCAGCGGCCGGGTCGGCGGGACGGGCGGCGCGCGAGGCTGGCTGAGAGCGCCCCCCGGTGGCCCCATCTCGACAGACGCCCCCCGAGCGCATAGCCGGTGGCCATGAACGAACCTGACCAGAACCTGACCCAGAGCCCCTCCTCCGCCACCCCCGAAGACAGCGCCCAGCACGCTGACGCTGTCGTCCCGGTCCTCTACCGGGGCTACACGCTCGACGGCTTTCAGGCCGAGGCGGTGGCCGCGCTCGCCGCTGGCGAGAGCGTGCTGGTCAGCGCCCCCACGGGCACCGGCAAGACGCTGGTCGCCGACTGGCTGGTCGAGAAGACCCTCGCTGAGGGCAAAGAGGTCATCTTCACCGCCCCCATCAAGGCGCTGAGCAACCAGAAGTTCCGCGACTACTGCCGCATCCTCGGCGAAGACCGGGTCGGGCTGGTCACCGGCGACCTCGTCATCCGGCGTGAGGCCCCTTGCCGGGTCATGACGACCGAGATCCTCCGCAACATGCTACTGAGCGGCGAGAAGGTCGAGAAGCTCGGCTGCGTGATCGTCGACGAGATCCACTTCCTCGACGACAAAGAGCGCGGCACCACCTGGGAAGAGGTGCTGATCTACCTGCCGCGCCACGTGCAGATCGTCGGCCTCAGCGCCACGCTCAGCAACCTGCACGAGTTCGCCGCTTGGCTGGCCCACGTGCGCGAGCGGCCGGTGCGGGTGGTCGAAGAGCAGCGCCGCGCGGTCCCGCTCGAGTTCGCGGTGGCCAGCCGCGAGGGGCGCCTGGCGACCGTCCCCGAGATGCGCGAGCGCTACCAGCGCTGGGCCCGAAAGAACGCCGCCAAGCTCAAAGAGGTCGAAGAGCAGGGCGGTCGTCGCGGCGGGCCGCGGGGGCGCCGCGGGCCGAGCGTGGGCTCGCCCACCCGCCACGGCGACGTCTTTGAGCTGCTCTGGCCCGATTTCGCGCCGTACCTGTACTTTGTGTTCTCTCGCCGCGACACCGAGAACATGGCCCGCAGCTTGGCGCGCAACATCGACGACAGCCTGCTCGAGAGCCATCAGGTCGCACAGGTCGACGCCGCCATTCGGGCCTTCGCCGCCGACCCCAACTCGGCCGCTGCGCTCGACCGCGAGCTCTTCGACATGTACCGCAAGGGTGTGGCCTTCCACCACGCCGGCCTGCACGTCGGTCTCAAGGCCCTGGTCGAAGAGCTGTACGAGCAGA
>JBJONS010000407.1:0-5799 GCA_046051725.1 Pseudomonadota bacterium
CGCGCTCCACCGCGCTGCTCCACTCGGCGCAGCACCAGCCCGAGGTGGTGAAGTAGGGCCAGCACAGGACGCTGACGAAGACCCGCGCCCGCAGGTGGAGCTGCTGGAGGCGGGCAGGCCACTGCTCACCGGCCTCGATGGCCTCGGCGTCGAGCGCGAGGCGTCGGCGCCCGAGCTGCGCCTCGAGCTCGCGCGCGAGCAGGGGCGCGAGCACCGTGCGGGTGAAGACCCGGGTCTTCTCGACCGCGCTCGGGTAGCTGAGGAAGACGTCCCAGGCGTAGCCTTCGTCGTCCGGGGCTGACCCGGGGTGCGTCTGGTCTACCGTCGCCACGCTCCCTCCACCCCCGCGGCTAACCCGCGCCCGCCGACCCCGGCGCGCGGCGCGCAGCGCCGGCCGCGCAGCGGCCGAAGCCGGGCGGGCGCCGATCCCGCCGCGAGGCGGAGCGGCGACCGGGGCCCCGGCGAGCGCAGAGGGGGGCGCTGGCGCCCAGAATGACGCCGATTAGGGCCAGATGGGCCGCAGCAGCGCCCCGGTCCAGAAGACCCAGGCCATCGAGGCCAGGCCGGCGACGTTCATGCCGACGCCGGCGAGCGTGTACTCTTGGCGGGTGTAGGGGCGGTCGCGCCACAGCACCAGCAGGTCGGCCAGCAGCCACAGCGTCGCCAGCGCCAGCGTGCCGGCGAGCACCGCGTCGCCGAAGCCGAACCACAGCAGGGCCGCCTCGAGGGCCACCACCCCCGTGATGATGAGCTTGCTCGGGCGCACGCCGATGACCGTGGCCGTGGTCACCCGTCCGCTGGCCCGGTCGGGCCAGTAGTCCATCACCTCGCCGATGAGCTGGGCCTGCAGGCAGAAGAGCCCGAGGTAGACCAGGGCCTGCCAGGGCACCGGCGGTACGCCAGCCACCTGCACCCCGAGCTGCACCACCAGCAGGTAGCCGAGCGGGTTGAGCAGGTCGAAGGGGGGCCGGCCGCGCAGGCCGCCGATCCGGGCGTTGTAGGTGGCGTTCACCGCCACGATCGCCGCCATGGTCAGCAGGGTCGCGGGCCCAGCGACCAGGGCGAAGGCCACCGCGAAGAGGGCCTGCACCGCGATGTTGAGGCGGGCCACCCCCCGCAGCTCGGGCAGGCCCAGGCGCGCGCCGAAGAGCCAGCTGTCTTTGCGGGGGTTCTGCGCGTCGATGTCGACGTCGACGAGGTCGTTCCAGCCATAGACCAGCAGCGAGAGCGGCCAGGTGACATAGAGCAGCCCCAGCCAGGGCCCAGGGCTCGACCAGTCGGCCCCCGCCGCCAGCGGCAGCGCGTAGAGCCACAGGGTCTGGAACCAGAGGCCCGGGCGCGCGACCTTCAGCAGCGCGCTCGGGGAGGGCAGCCGCCACCCGGCCTCGGACATCGGTGCCCCCCGTCGGTCGCCTCAGTTCAGCAGCGCCAGCAGCTCTTCGCGGGTGATGCGGCCGGCCTGGTCGGCCTGGCCCAGCGCGGCGTCGGCCAGGGCCCGCTTGCGCTCTTGCAGCTCGAGGATGCGCTCTTCGACGGTGCCCTCGGACACGAGGCGGTAGACCATCACCGGCTTGTCCTGCCCGATCCGGTGCGCGCGGTCGGCCGCCTGCTCTTCGACCGCCGGGTTCCACCAGGGGTCGAGCAAGAAGACGTGGTCGGCCGCGGTCAGGTTGAGGCCGGTGCCGCCCGCCTTGAGCGAGATGAGGAAGACCGGCGGCCCGTCGGGGCTCTGGAAGCTGTCGACCACGTCTTGGCGGTCGCGGGTGCTGCCGTCGAGGCGCACGAAGTTGAGCTTGGCCTTCTTGAGCGCCGGCTCGACCCGGTCGAGCAGGCTGGTCCACTGGCTGAACACCAGGGCCTTGTGGCCCTCGGCCACGACCTCTTCGAGGGTCTCGACCAGCAGCTCGACCTTGCTGCTCTTGTCGACGCCGTCTTGGCCGGGGATGAGCCCCGAGTGGCAGCTCGCCTGGCGCAGCCGCAGCAGCGCCTCGAGGGCCGCCAGCACGTTGCCCCGGCCGATCTCGGCCACCACCTCGTCGTAGGTGGCGGCGCGGATCGCGTCGTAGATCGCCCGCTCTTCTTTGCTGAGCGTGCAGTAGAGCACCATGTCGGTGCGCGCCGGCAGCTCGGGCGCCACCTCTTCTTTGAGGCGCCGCAGCACGAAGGGCTTGATGCGCTCGCGCAGGCGCTGCGCCGCCCCCGGCTCGCCGAGGCTGATCGGCTTCTCGTAGCGGTCGCGGAAGTCGCGCCGGCCGCCGAGCAGGCCCCGGTTGAGGAAGTGGAACTGGCTCCACAGCTCTTCGAGGCGGTTCTCGACCGGCGTGCCGGTCAGCGTCACCCGGAAGTCGGCCTCGAGCTTGAACGCCGCGCCGGCCACCTGGGACTCGGGGTTCTTGATCGCCTGGGCCTCGTCGAGGATGCAGAGCTTCCAGTCGAGCGCGTTGAGCTTGTCGAGATCACCGCGCAGCAGGCCATAGGTGGTGATGACCAGGTCGGCCTTGGGGTCGAGCTGGCGCTGCAGCCCGTGGTAGACGCAGACCTTGAGGTTCGGCCGGAACTTCTTGGCCTCGTTGGCCCAGTTGTGGATGACGCTGGTCGGGCTGACCACCAGGGTGCGCTTCTCGACGATGCACAGGGCCTGGATGGTCTTGCCGAGGCCCATGTCGTCGGCGAGGATGCCGCCCATGCCGCTCTTTCGGAGGAACTGCAGCCAGGACACGCCCTGGGACTGGTAGTGCCGCAGCTCGGCGGTCAGGTCTTTGGGCAGCTTGGCGTCGGGGATGCCCGAGAAGTCGCTGACCAGGGCCTGCAGGCCGGCCAGCGCCGGCGGCGGCGGCTGGTCGAGCTCTTTGGCCAGCCGGGCGAGGTCAAAGAGCGCGTGCTTGGGCACCCGGCCGTTGGCGTCGCGGGCCTCGAGCAGGTCGGCGACGAGGTGGCCGTGCTCTTCGAGCCAGCCGGTGGGCAGCGGCGCCCAGCCGTCGCTCACCCGCACGAGCTTGGCGCCCTGCATCCAGGCCTCGACGAGGCGCTTGGGGTCGGCGCCCGAGAAGTCGAGGTCGAGCTTGTCGCCGTCGATGGTGACCTTGGGCGTGATCGCGGCGCTGCGCTTGAACTTGGTCCAGCCGTCGCCCTCGACCTCGCCGGGGAAGCCCTCGAGCTCGTCGACGAAGCGCACGGCCTGCTCGCCGATGAACACGCGCTCGAGGCCCACGGCGAGGGACATGTGCTCGCCCGCCTCGCGGATCAGGCGCTCTTCGGCCCGGCGGTTGCGCACCGGCACGGTGGGCCCGACGACCTCGAGCTCGCCCCGCTCGACTTTGGCGGTGACCGGCTCGCCGTAGACGATGATCGGCTTGACGATCAGCTGCTCGCCGCGGGCCTGGGTCTCGAGCACCAGCCGCGGCTTGCCCTCGAGGCTGTCGGGCAGCCGGACGGTGCGGATGATGACCGGCAGGCGATCTTTGAGCTGCGGCAGGGTCTCGGCGACCAGCTTGCGCACCTCGTCGACCCGGTACTGCACGCCCTTGGTCAGGGCGTTGCGCTGGGCCTCGTTGAGATCGCCCTTGCCGACGGCGCGCAGCGCGTTTGCGCAGCGCACCGCGCCGTTCTTGAAGACCTCGGTGATGCTCGGATCGCGCACCAGCCGCAGCTTGAAGCCCTGCGGGTTGGCCGGATCGGCGTCGTCTTCGACCAAGCCGTGGGGCAGCACCGGCACGCCGCTGATCTCGATGGGCTGGCCGTCGAGGGTGGTGTCGGGCTGGCCGGCCAGGGCCTCAAAGAGCACCGGCACGACCTCGCGGGGCACCAGCGTGTCCCACCGGCCCTGCATGGCCTTCTCGACGCCGAGGTCATTGTCGTTGCTGAGGATGACCTCGAAGGACCCGGCCTCGCGCCGGGCGCCCTGGCCGGCGAGGCTGCCGGTGAAGGGCTGGTCTTCGCCCTGGCGCACGAGCACGCGCTTGATGCGGAAGCCGTTGGGATCGCGGGTCAGGCGGTAGCCCACCGTCGCCGGGATGCGCGAGGGCACGCCGGCTTGCACCGGCACGCCGTCGGGCCGCTCGCCCATCTGGGGCAGGGCCTCGGGGCCGGCGCGCTTCTCGGTGTGCTCGGTCGCGATCACCGCGGCGACGACGTGGGCGCAGGCGTCGGCCGGGATCGGGCAGTCACACGACCACTCTTCGGTCTCGGGCCAGAGGTGGACGGTCCACGGGTGGCGGAGGTTGGGCTCGGCGACCCGCAGGACCACCGCGTTGTCATCTTTACCGACGCCCTGGACCAGGCCCCGGCGGGCGAGCTGGACGCCCCGGGTGTAGGCCGCATCAGTGGACCGGTTGCGCACGACTTGAAGGAGGCTCATGGGTCCGGCGCATATCGCCCCCCGGGGGGCAGGTCCACGTCTGCGGCGCTTGGCATCCCTGCGCAGTCCGGGTACAAAGTGCATGCAAAGCCCATGCGTCCGGGCGCCACCTCCGTGGCGGGGCTCGGGTGGTCGGCCTCGCCGCCCGGCTCTGCCGTGGTGGCCCTCGCTGTGCTCCAACACCCCGAGGCTGACCCCTGAGCCCCCGCCACCTTGGGCGCGCCCCCGCCACGTTGGCGTGGTGGTGGCCCTCGCTGTGCTCCCGGCGTCCTCCGCCGGCCCGAGGCTGACCCCTGAGCCCCCGCCACCTTGGGCGCGCCGCCCGCCACCTTGGGCGCGCCCCCGCCACCTTGGGCGCGCCGCCCGCCTCCGCACGAGGTTGACCTGATGGACGCCGATCTCATCGTGATCGGGGCTGGCTTCGGCGGGCTCGGGGCGGCGCTGACCGCGGCCGAGGCCGGCGCGAAGGTGCTGCTGCTCGAGGCCCTGAGCTACCCGGGCGGCTGCGCGAGCACCTTTGGCAAGGCTGGCTACCGCTTCGACGCCGGGGCGACGCTGGTCTCGGGCCTCGGCCCGGGGCAGCTCTTTGATCGCTGGACGCGGCGCCACGGGCTGCCGATCGCCGTGCGGCCGCTCGATCCGGTGGTCGAGCTGCGGGCGCCGGGCCTCAGCCTCGCCCTGCCGCCCAGCCGGGCCGGTCTCATCGACGCCCTGCTGGCGGCGGGCTGCGAAGAGGGCCCGCTGCGGCGCTTCTTCGCGGTGCAGGCCGCGGTGGCCGACGGGCTCTGGCCGACGCTCGACGACCCGGGGCGCCTGCCCCCCTTTGACCTGCCGGGGCTGATCTTCACGCTGAAGGCGGCGCCGAAGCTGCTGCCGGCCCTGCGCTGGGCCGGGCGGCCGCTGGGCGCGGTGCTGCGGGCGACCGGCGCCGAGGGCCAGGCGCCCCTGCGGCTGCTGCTCGACGCCCTCTGCCAGATCACCGTGCAGGCACGGGCCGAAGAGGCCGAGGCTCCGCTGGCGCTCTCGGCGCTCGACTACCTCGCGCGCGGGGCGGCCCACGTCGAGGGCGGGGTCGGCGCGCTGGCCGAGGCCCTGGCCGGGGCGGTCGAGGCCCAGGGCGGGGCGCTGCGGCGAGCGAGCCGGGCGCGGGGCCTGCGGAGGGCCGGCGGGGCCTGGCTGGTCGAGGCCCGGGGCGAGGTGCACCGGGCGCCGGTGGTGCTGGCCAACCTGCTGCCCCAGGACCTCGCCGCCCTGCGCGCAGACGGGCCGCCGACGGGGGGCCAAGCGCGGCTCGCGGAGCGGGTCGAGGGCGGCTGGGGGGCGGTGATGCTCTACCTCGCGGTGGGCGATCACGAGGGCCTGCCGGCGCACGCCGCCCACCTTGAGCTGGTCGAGGACCCGGCCCTGCCCTTCGTCGAGGGTGCCCACGTCTTCTGCTCGCT
>JBJONS010000408.1:0-3861 GCA_046051725.1 Pseudomonadota bacterium
GGCGAGCCCGAGGACCCGCCCTCGGTGGTGCCGAGGTCCCAGTCGTCGATGCGCACGTGGCTGCCGCTGCTGCTGGTGCGGTCGCTGTAGGCCTCGGTGCGGGTGGTGCCGTCCTCTTCGAACGAGATCGCCTTCTCGTCGGTGTTGGGGTGGTGGATACCGACGGCGAGGGTCGCGTCATCTCCAGACCGGTCCCACCCGGCGTAGCTGACCTCGAACGCGGGGTCGGGGATCGAGTCGAGCTCGATGAGGGTGAAGTCGCTGGTGCTCCACCCGGCGAGGTAGGTCGCCCCCTCGGTGTACTCGTCGAGGCTGCCGCCGCCGAGGCGCCCGCAGGTCGGGCTCTCGAAGTTCCAGTAGACGACGATGGTGTCGTCGTTGCGGGTGCTCACGCCGCAGTGGTTGGCGGTGAGGAAGTAGGGGGTGCCGTCCTGCGCGGTGTTGTTGACCATCGCCCCCGAGCAGGCGAGGTAGCCCTCGTAGGCGTAGACCGCCGCGGCGTGGATCTCGTCCTCCCACTCGTCGCCCTCGGGGCAGACGGTGTCGACGTTGCACGCGCCCGAGGGCGGCGCGGGCAGCTCGGCCGCCCGCAGGCCAAAGCCGCGGTAGCCGACGTTGACCTGGGTGAGCCGCAGCGTGAGCGCGCGCACCTGGGCGGCGGGCAGCACCAGCTCGACCAGCAGCTCGTCGCCGGGCACGATCGGGGTCCAGATCTGCCCCTCGGCCGACCGGGCCCGGGTGATCGGCTTGCTGCGCCAGCTTCCGTCGGCCGAAGACAGCGTCAGCGTCGCGCCCTTCGGCAGGTCGGCCTCGGTGAACGCGAGGTTGAGGCTGGCGGCGCCGGCCGCGCCGATCCGCAGGCGCCAGCGGCGGCTGCCGTCGGGCAGGCTGTCCCACCAGCCGGCAGTGGCCGGGCTGAGGTCGACGGCCTTGGGCTCGGCGAAGCGGTAGGGGCGGCCGGCCGGCTGGGCGGCGTCCTCGGCGAGGCGGGCCCGCACGTCGACCGGGGGCACCGAGAGCAGCGGCACGGCGGGCGCCTGGGCGCGCGCGGGGGCGGCCCAGGCGGGGGAGAGGGCGGCGAGGCCGAGCAGCAGGGCGAGGGCAGACAAGGGCGGGCTCCGGTCCAGGGGGGCAGGGCGCGGGGCGCCCCGACGGCCCGCCGAGCTTAGGCGAGCACCGGACCGGCGTCGCTGACAGGATCGTCAAGCCGTCGTGACGAGCGGGCCAGGCTGTTGCCACGCGGGAAACAGCCCGGACCGCTGTCACCCACGTCCCTACTCGACCCCCACGATCTGGCCGTCGACCACGTCGACGTCGAGCGCGCTGGGCCGCTTGGGCAGGCCGGGCATGCGCACGATCTCGCCGGTCATCACCACGATGAAGCCGGCGCCCACCGCCTCGCGCAGGCCCTCGACGTGCAGCGTGTGGCCGGCCGGCGCGCCGAGCACGCCGGGCGTGTCGGTCAGCGAGCTCTGGGTCTTGGCGACGCAGAGGGGCAGGCCCTCAAAACCGAGCTTGCGGATGCGCTGCAGGTCGGCGCGGGCCTGGCGCGACAGGGCGACCGCCGCGGCGCCGTAGGCCCCGGCGGCCAGCGCGCGCAGCTTGTCTTCGAGCGGGGCCGCCCGGTCATAGAGCGGGGTGAAGGCCGGGCGCGGGTCGACGGCGGCGGCGACCACCGCCTCGGCGAGGGCCCGGGCGCCGGCACCCCCGCGGGCGTAGTGGTCGCTCGGCACGCAGGCCACGCCCTGCTCCGCCAACAGGCGGACCAGCAGGTCGAGCTCGTCTTGGGTGTCGGTGGGGAAGCGGTTGATGGCGACCACGCAGGGCGGGCCGAAGCGCCGGACGGTGGCGACGTGGTGCAGCAGGTTGGGCAGGCCGGCCCGCAGCGCGGCCAGGTCCGGCGTGGCCAGCGCGGCCAGCGGCTGACCGCCGTGGAGCTTGAGCGCGCGCACGGTCGCCACCAGCACCACCGCGGCGGGCCGCAGCTCGGTCTGGGCGCAGACGATGTCGAAGAACTTCTCGCCGCCCAGATCCATGCCAAAACCGGCCTCGGTCACCACCCAGTCGGCGAGGTGCAGGGCCATGCGGGTGGCGATGAGGCTGTTGGCCCCGTGCGCGATGTTGGCGAAGGGCCCGCCGTGGACCAGCGCCGGCACGCCCTCGTTGCCCTGCACGAGGTTGGGGCGCAGCGCGTCGCGCAGCAGGGCGGTCATCGCGCCCACCGCGCCCAGGTCCGCGGCGGTGACCGCCTTGCGCTCGGCGGTGAAGCCGACGACGATCCGGCCCAGGCGGGCGCGCAGGTCGGCCTCGTCGGCGGCCAAGCACAGCACCGCCATGACCTCGCTGGCCGCGGTGATGTCGAAGTGCGCCTCGCGCGGCGCGCCGTTGGCGGTGCCGCCCAGGCCCACGATGACCTGCCGCAGGGCGCGGTCGTTCATGTCCATCACCCGGCGCCAGAGCACGCGGCCGGGGTCGAGCCGCGGCGCGCTGCCGTGGTGGATGTGGTTGTCGACCATCGCGGCGAGCAGGTTGTGCGCGGCGGTGATCGCGTGCAGGTCGCCGGTGAAGTGCAGGTTGATCTCGGCCGAGGGCTGCAGCCGGCAGGCCCCGCCGCCGGTGCCGCCACCTTTGACGCCGAAGACCGGCCCGAGCGAGGGCTCGCGCAGGGCGAGGCAGGTGCGCAGGCCCATGCTGTGCAGGGCCTCGCCGAGGCCGATGCTGGTGGTGGTCTTGCCCTCGCCGGCCGGGGTGGGCGTGAGCGCGCTCACCAAGATCAGGCGGGCGGGGGCCGCGCTGGTGCGGGGGCGGGCCAGGGCGGCCAGCTCGACCTTGGCCTTGTCGCGGCCATAGGGCAGCAAGACATCGTCGGTGAGGCCAAGGTCAGCGGCGACAGCAGAGATCGGGCGCGGGGGCATGGGCACCTCAGGGGAGCGGGGACGGCGCCCCTGCCTATGCCGAGGCGGGGGCCTGGTCGCGGGTCTGGGCGCGTCCCTCCGCTGCGCTGCGGGTCGGCCCCCGCTGGGGTTCGCGGGCCGCTCCGCCGCGGCCAAGGTCCGCGGCGGGCCCGCGCCGCCGGGCGGTGCCCGGCCGGCTTCGCCGCCCGTTGGGGGCCTCGCGCTCGGTCTTTTGCGCTTGGCGTGACCTTTCGCGCTCGGCGCTCCGGTGTGCGGGGCGCTCCTTTTTGCTTGGCGCGGCGTCTTCGCTTGGCGCGGGCTTCGCTTGGCGCGGCCTCTTCGCTTGGCGCGGGCTTCGCGGGCGGGCGCGGTCTCGTCATTGATGCCGGGGGCCGCCTCTGCGGGCAGCTTGGCTGCGCGGGCCGGCATCTTCGTGGCCGTTGATGCCGGGGGTCTCCGACCCCCAGGCCCCCGGCCAAGGGGCCCGCGGGGCCGCTTGGATCCCCCGCCAAGGGGGGCCTGCGGGCCGCCTCTACGCGGGGCGCGAGTTGTCGCGCGGGGCGCCGCTTGAACGCCGAGCGCGTCGTTTTGCGCACGGGTGTACGCTTGCCGTCGGCCCGTCGTGGGGCGGGTCGGTCGCCTCTTGCGGTGCGCTTCGCGTCTGGTTGACGATGGGGTTCGCGCGGTCGGATGTCGTCTCGTCGGTCATGCCGGGGGCGGGCCCCGCCCCCGGACCCCCAGGGGCAAGGGGGCTGCGCGCCCCCTTGCATCCCGCGCCAAGGGGGGCCCGCGCGCCGCCGTTGCGCGGGGCGCGAGTTGTCGCGCGGGGCGCCGCTTGATCGCCGAGCGCGTCGTTGTGCGCGCGGTTGTACGCTTGCCGCCGGCCCGTCGTGGGGCGGGTCGGTCGCCTCTTGCGGTGAGCTTCGCGTCCGGTTGACGAGGGTGGTCACGCGGTCCGATGTCGTCT
>JBJONS010000409.1:0-3830 GCA_046051725.1 Pseudomonadota bacterium
GGCCCAGGGACAGCCGCAGCCGCATGGCCTCGGCCACGGGGAGCGGCTGGGCGACCTGGCGGGCCCGGCGGGGTGGGGTCGGCGCGCTCGTCCCGGGGAGGATGTGCTGCCGCAGCGCCGCCGTCACCGCCTCGGGAGGCGCGGCGGCCTCGCCCTGCGCGAGGACCGCGGCGCCGAGGAGGCCGCGGGCGGTCTCGGGGGGAGCGTCGGCCCCGTCTGGTTGGCCCGCGGGGCGGCGCGCGTGGGCGCGCCGCGTGGGCGGGGCGGTCGATCCCCGGTCTGCCCGCCGCCGCAGGGCCGCGAGCAGCTGCGGGACCACCGCCCACAGCGCCGCCCCGGCCAGCACGACGATGTGGAAGAGGAGCTCAGCCACGCGGGGCCCCCGCGGGCGCGGGCGGTGGCGCGGCCGGGGCGCCCGCGGGCGCCGCCGGACGGGACGCGGAGAGGGCGGCGCCCAGCGGGTGCGGGGCGCGTGCCCGGGGCGGGCCGAGGGCCTCGGCGACCACCCAGAGCCGCGCCGCGGCCGACAGCCCGGGGGCGAAGGCGGCGGCCACTCAGCCCTCCCGCTCGGCGGGCGCGGCGGCGCCCAGCTTGTGGCGCATCTCGGTGTCGGCGACCACGTTCTTCATGGTGTAGTAGTCCATCACCCCGAGGTGGCCCAAACGCAGCGCCTCGGCCAAGGCTTGGGGCACGGCGGCCTCGGCCTCTTGCACCTTGGCGAGGGCCTCTTGGTAGCGGGCGCGGTTCTCTTGCTCGAGCGCGACCGCCATCGCCCGCCGCCCCTCGGCCTGCGCCTGGGCGATGTTCTTGTCGGCCTCGGCCTGCTCCATCTGCAGCTTGGCGCCGATGTTGGCCCCCACGTCGACATCGGCGATGTCGATCGACAAGATCTCAAAGGCGGTGCCGGCGTCGAGCCCCTTGCTCATGACCATCTTGCTGATCTTGTCTGGGTTCTCGAGCACCTCGCGGTGGCTGCGGCTGCTGCCGATGGTCGTGACGATGCCCTCGCCGACGCGGGCCAGGATGGTCTCCTCGCCCGCGCCGCCCACCAGCCGCGCGATGTTGGCCCGCAGGGTGATGCGGCAGATGGCCACGAGCTGGATGCCGTCGCCAGCCATCGCCGCGACCCGCGGCGTGCTGATGACCTTGGGGTTGACCGACATGCGCACGGCCTCGAGCACGTCGCGGCCGGCGAGGTCGATGGCCGCCGCGCGATCAAAGCCAAGGTTGATCCCAGCCTTGTCGGCCGAGATTAGCGCGTTGACCACGTGGCTGACGTTGCCGCCGGCGAGGAAGTGCGCCTCGAGCGCCGCGCTGTCGACGTTGAGGTTGGCCTTCACGGCGCTGATCCGCGCGTTGACGATGGTCTGGGGCGGGACCCGCCGCAGGCGCATGCCGACCAGCTGCAGGATGCCGACGCTGGCCCCCGACGCGGTCGCGGCGATCCAGAGGCCGACCGGCACGAAGTACAAGAACGAGAAGAAGGCGAGCAGGGCCAGCACGCTGAGCACGACGGCGGTGGGCATCTGGGGCTCCAGGGGCAAGGGGGGCCGCGTCGGCGGCTCAGCGGGGGAGGGCGTCGACGACCACCCGGGCGCCCTCGACGAGGACGACCACCACGGGGGTGTTCTGATCGATGTAGGCCCGCTCGCTCACCACGTCGACCAGGGCGGTCGGCGGCGCTCCGGGCGGGCCGAGGCGGGCGTGGCCGCTCAGGCGCAGGTCGGTCAGGGCCACGCCCTGCCAGCCCAGCATGTGGGCGTGGTCGGGCGCGGGCGGCGGGGCGGCGGGCGCGGCCCCCGCAGCGGTGCCGTCGATCCGGCGGTCGAGCACCATCCAGCGCGGCAGGCGCCCGCGCGGCAGGACCAGCGCGGCGACCATCAAGACCGTCGCGGCGGCGCCCATGCTGAGGATGACGATCTGCAGGCCCTCGACGACGAGGCCCGCCGACCAGGCCTCGGCCGGCGGCAAGGCGGTCATCGACAGCGCGAGCCCTGCGCCGAGGCTGAGGATGCCCAGCACCCCGACCAGGCCGAAGCCGGGGGTCACGAAGAGCTCGATCCCCAGCAAGATGCCGCCGAGTCCGAACAGCAGCACCTCTTCCCAGCCGACGAGATCAGCGGCCACGTGGCCCATCAAGAAGGCGCCGAGGCAGCCGGCCCCCAACGCGCCGGGCAGGCCCAGGCCCGGGTGGTAGAGCTCGAGGGCCAGCCCGAGCAGGCCGAGCGAGAGCAGCGCGCCGGACACCGCCGGCTCGGTGAGCAGGCGGGCGAGCCGCTCGCCCCAGGTGAGCGCCGGGGTGCGGACCGCGGCGTCGGGCGCGCCGATCGCCGCGAGCACCGCCGCTTGGTTGGGCAGGGTGCCGTCGCTGAGGCCGAGGGTCTGCGCCTCGGCCGCGGTGACCGTCAGCAGCTTGCCGGCGGCGATCACCCCCGCGATCTCGACGTCGCGGTCGGCCATGGCCTCATGCGCGCCGAGCTGGACCGGCGTGGCGGCGCCCATTGAGGCGCCCGGCGCCATGTAGAGCGCGTCGCCGGCCAGGCTGATCAGCGCGCCGGCGCTGATCGCCCGGCGGGACACGAAGACGACCACCGGCAGCGGGGTCTCAAGCAGCGCGTCGCGGATCTGGGCCGCGGCGTCGACCCGGCCGCCGAAGGTGTCGACCTCGACGAGGATGGCGTCCGCGCCGCTGGCCTCGGCCTCTGCCACCGCACGGCGGACGAAGGGCGCGAGGCCGAGCTCGACGGTGCCGCTGATCGGCACGCGCACGATCTGCGCCGGACCCGCGCCGGGGACCAGCCGCACTCCCGCCACGGCTGGGCCGATCACCGCCCACAGGCAGAGCAGCAGGCCGATCAGGGCGAAGGGCGGCCGAAGGGGAGCGGGGCGCGGCGGCGCAGGACGCACGGGGCCTCCAGGGCGGGCTGAGCCCCTATCCAGGTCATGCCTCCTGTCGCGGACTCAATATGTCCGCCGAAGAAAAACTCGGCGCGCTGCGCCGCGGGCCCTCAGCCGCAGCGGGCCGACAGCCCCGGGTGCACGCGCGCGGCCGGCGCCACGCTGAGCGCGGCGGACCACAGCTCCACCGCCGCGATCTCGGCGACCACCGGGCCGTCGACCCGCGCCCCCCAGGCCCAGCCGGTGTTGGGCTCGCCGCTGCCGCCCGCCCGCGACAGGGTGGCCTCGCCGAGGACAGCGTCCAGCGCGGTGATCGGGAGGCCGGATGCGTCCAGCGCCCGGGCGAAGATCCAGGCGGGCGCGCCGGGGTTGACCCGGGCCTCGATGCGGAGCCCTCCCGCGCTGTCCTTGGTGCAGGTCAGCGTCGGCGCGGTGATCTTGGGCTCGCCGCCTGGAAGGGTCGCCAGCGCGGCCCGCTGGGGGTTCTCGCGCCGCAGCGCCATGTCCAGGCTGCCCAGGCGCGCCTGCAGATCGCCGAGGGCAGCGGCGGTCTGGGCCATGTCGAGCTTCGGCGCCACCTCGTGCAGCTCGACGCTCAGGCCGGGCGCGTCGATGGTCAGCGCCGCGCTCTGCCAGCCGGCGAAGGGGGCGGCGTCGAGCTGCACCGCGGCGACCTTGAGATCGCGCTGCTCAGGGCTGTTGTGAGAGACCAGCGGGCTCGTCGACCAGGGATGATCGGCGGGGCGGGCGCCGAAGCGCACGCAGGTGCGCCAGAGCCGGGCCGGGGCGGCGCCGCCGCTGGGCGCGCCCACATAGGCGCCGGGGCCTTCGGCTTCGTCGCGGCCAGGCAGGCGGCAGGCCAGGGCCTGGCCGCCGACCAAGCGCACGCGCCACCGGGGGTCGAAGGTCAAGGACTGCAGCAGATCGTCGGG
>JBJONS010000410.1:0-5778 GCA_046051725.1 Pseudomonadota bacterium
AGCGCCGGGGCCGCGCTCGACGGCGAGGCAGAGGCGCGGGTGGCCGTCTCGCCGCGGGTGGGGCTGGTGCTGCGGCCCTGGGCGCCCCTGCGCCTCGCCGCCAACGCCCAGCGCGCCTTCCGCGCGCCCGACCTGACCGAGCTCTACGGCGACCGCGGCGCGGCGATCGGCAACCCGCGCTTGCGGCCCGAGCAGGGCCTGCACTGGGACGTGGGCGGGCGCCTCGCCCTGCCGGCGCGCCCGGCGGTGCAGGCCGAGCTCGAGCTGCTGCACTTCTGGTCGGCGGTCAACGACCAGATCATCTACATCCAGAACAGCCAGAACACCGCGGTGCCCATCAACTTCGGCGAGACCTGGACCCAGGGCCTCGAGCTCGGGGCCGGCGGGGCCTGGGGGATCGGCGGGCCGGCCGGGGCCGCGCCGGTGACGCTGGAGCTGCGCACCGCGGCCACCTGGACCACCTCGCGCAACCTCTCGCCCCAGCCCGAGCTGGCCAACAACCAGCTGCCCCGGGTGCCCTCGGCGCAGCTCTACCAAGAGAGCGGCCTGCAGCTCGGCGCGCGCTGGCGCCTCGGCCACAGCTACACCCGCGTCTCGGGCAACCACTGGGACGCGACCAACTTCTACCTCTCGCCGCCAAGGGCGCTGCACGGGGCCTTCCTGCGGTGGAGCGCGCCGCTCGGGGCCGCTGAGGCGCGCGGGCACCGGCTCGCGCTCGAGGCCTCGGGCCAGAACCTCGGCGATCAGATCGTGCAGGTGGTGCCGCGCAACCGCCTCGACCCCGAGGATGACGCGCTGCGCGTCGAGCCGGTGGTCGACTTCGCCGGCTTCCCCATCGCCGGCCGGGCGCTTTTTGTCGGCCTGCGGTGGGAGCGCGCCGCGCCGCCGCGCTGAAGCAGCGAGGGGAGGGGCCGCCGGGCCCGCCGCGGGGCTATCGGTCCAGCGACGGAGCCCCGATGCGCCCACCCGCCGCCCTGCCCCTGCTCTGGCCCAGCCTCCTGCTCTGCGTGGGCGCGGCGGCGTGCGCGCCCCGGGTGAAGCCGGCGGGCGGCGGCGGCCCGGCCGACCCCGACAGCGGAAGCGGGGGCGAGGCTCCGGTCGTCGCCGTGGTGACGACGGCGAGCCAGGACTACGCCACCGGGGCCTTCTCGACCGTGACGCTGGACGGCTGGGCGGTCGACGACGGGCTCTTCCTCACCTCGGGCGACCCGGTGGTGCGGGTCAGCGGCGGGGTGGTCTGGCAGATCAACCGCTACGGCACCGACACCCTGCGGGCCTACGCGCCTGGCGCCTGGACCCGGCCCCTGTTCGAGGTGAGCACCGGCCAGATGAGCAACCCCGTCGACGCCGAGCGCTGCGGGGATGACCTCTGGGTCGCCCTCTACGAAGAGGACGCGCTGCGCCGCCTCGACCCCGAGACCGGGCTCGTGCGCGGCAGCTTTGACCTCTCGCCCTGGGCCGACGGCGACGGGGTCGGCCCCGAGCCCGCCTCGCTGCTCGCGGTCGACGGGCGGCTCTACGTCGCGCTGCAGCGGCGCGACCGCGGCGACAGCTGGGCGCGGCGGGCCGGCGTGGTGCTGGCCATCGACTGCGCGGGCGCCACCCTGCAGGCCGCCTGGCCGGTCGGCGGCAACCCCAAGCTGCACCGGGGCGGCGGGGCCGACGGGCTGCTGCTCACCGCCGAGCCAGTCGACGGCGCCGGCGGCAGCGCCGGGCTCTATCTCGTCGATCCCGGCGCGCCTGACGGTGATCCCAACGCTGCCCTCATGGTTTTTGCCCTGCCTGCCGATCAGCCCCACGCCGGCCCGGCCGCCGCCGCCGACGGCGCCGCCGCGTTCATCGCCTACCGCGAGGATTGGCAGAGCGTCGTCTGGTGCGTCGATCTGCGCGGCGGCGAGCCCCGCCTGCTGCGCGAAGACACCGCCTTCTTCAACGCGGCCGCGCCGGCCCCCAACGGCGAGCTGTGGCTGTCCTCGCACTGGGGGTGGGCCTCCCCCGAAGTCGATCAGACCGGCCTGTGGGTCGTCGATCCGGTGGCCTGCGCGGTCGAGAACCCTGACGCGCCCATCGCGCTCGGCATGGGGCCGACGGCGCTGGACTTTGTGGCCCTGCCGGTGGTCTCGGGCTGAGAACAGGGTCTGCGCGCGCCGGCGCCGACCCGCGCCGCTCCGTGCCATGATGCGCCCGTCCGGTGGCGACCTCCGCGTCGTCCCCCCCCTGGAGTCCTGATGCGCCCCCACTGGCTGGTCCTCGCCCTCTCCCCCCTCGTCCTCGCCGGCTGCTTCCCGGCGCTCGACTACAAGGGCGGCGCCGTCGACACCGGCGCGGTCAGCGGGGACGGCCTCGACGGCCTCGATGGCGCCGCTGACGGCGACGGGGATGGTGCCGACGACGGCGATGATCAGGGCGACGGCGCGGCCGACGGCGGCGATGGCAGCGCCGACTGCCTGTTCTACGCCGACGCAGACCTCGACGGCTTTGGCGCGGGCGAGGCCACTGAGGCCCCCTGCGACGCCCCGCCGACGGGCCTGGTCAGCAACGCCGACGACTGCGACGACGCCCGCGCCGAGAGCTACCCGGGCGCCGGCGAGCGCTGCGACGCGCTCGACAACGACTGTGACGGCGTGGTCGACAACGACATCATCGACGTCTGGTACACCGACCTCGACGGCGACCGCTACGGCGACCCGGCGGCCCGCCAAGACACCTGCCTGCCCACCGGCCCGGTCGCCGAGGACGGCACCGACTGCGACGACGCCACCGCGGCGGTCAACCCAGGCGCGCCCGAGGTCTGCGACGGCATCGACAACGACTGCGACGCGCTGCCCGATGATCTCGACGACAGCCTCGACCTGAGCACCGCGCCCGAGTGGTGGGAGGACGTCGACGCCGACGGCTACGGCACGCCGGTGGGCCGCATCGTCGAGGCCTGCGTCCAGCCCGAGGGCTTCGCCGACAACGCGACCGACTGTGATGACCGGGACGCCGCGGTGCACCCCGACGCGGGCGAGGACTGCGCCGCCGGCGACCGCGACTGCGACGGCCTCGAGGGCGAGGCCGACCCTGACCTCGACGCGGCCACGCTCGGCACCTACTTCCTGGACGGCGACGCGGACGGCTTCGGCGGCGGCGTGACCACGCTCGCCTGCGGCGTCGGGCCCGGCGTGTCCGACAACGAGGCCGACTGCAACGACGGCGACCGGGCCATCTCGCCGCTGGCCGCCGAGGTCTGCGACGAGCTGGACAACGACTGTGACGGGCTCGTCGATGATGACGACGACAGCGTCGATCTCAGCACCGGCGCGCCCTACTACACCGACGCCGACGCCGACAGCTACGGCAGCGCCGAGGCGGGCGCGGCCTGCGCCGCCCCCGCGGGCGCGGCGGCGGTGCCCGGCGACTGCGACGACGGCGACGCGGCGACCAACCCCGGCGCGGCCGAGGTCTGCGGCGGCGGCGACGAGGACTGCGATGGGCTGGCCGACGACGGCGACCCCTCGCTCGACCTGAGCAGCGCCGCCAGCTTCTGGTCGGACCGCGACGGCGACAGCTACGGCGACCCGGCGGCGGCGCTGCTCGCCTGCTTGGCGCCGACCGGCGCGGTGGCCAACGACGACGACTGCGACGACGCGCGGGCGGCGATCAACCCCGGCGCGACCGAGGTCTGCAACAGCCAAGATGACGACTGCGACGCGCTCATCGACGATGCAGACACCAGCGTCGACCGCACCACCGGCAGCGTCTGGTACACCGACGCCGACCGCGACAGCTTCGGCGGCGCCAGCTCGACCCGGGCCTGCAGCGCGCCCGCCGGCACCGTCGCCACCACGGGGGACTGCGACGACAGCCTCGCCAGCGTCAACCCGACCGCGCGCGAGGTCTGCAACGGCCGGGACGACGACTGCGACAGCCTGCTCGACGCCAGCGACCCGAGCGTCGACCTGACCAGCCTCGCGACCTACTACCGGGACGCCGACGGGGACGGCTACGGGACGACCAGCCCGACCACCGCCGCCTGCTCGGTGCCCACCGGCTACAGCGCCGTGAGCACCGACTGCGACGACAGCCGGGTCGGGGTCAACCCGGCGGCCACCGAGGTCTGCAACGCCGCCGACGATGACTGCGACGCGCTCATCGACGACAGCGACCCGAGCCTCGACCGCAGCACCACCTCGGTCTTCTTCGCTGACGCCGACAGCGACGGGCTCGGCGACCCCGCGGGGGCCACCGCCAGCGCCTGCGCCGCACCGGCTGGCTTCGCCGACAACGACCTCGACTGCGACGACAGCGGCTTCTCTGACCTCGACACCGACGAGCTGCAGGACTGTGACGACGAGGACGACGACGGCGACGGTCTCCGCGACGTATGGGACGCCGCGGCCCGTGACCCGCTCATCGCGCGTGGCCCGACCGCGGGCCTGGGCCTGGACGGCGCCGCCTCGATCACGAGCAGCGGCACGATCACGGTGACCCGCACGCGCCTCGCGGCCGACGCGGCCGCCGGGGCCACCAGCCTGCAGCTCAGCAGCGCCGCGGGCCTGCTGGTCGGCGACGAGCTCCTGGTCTTCAACCAGCAGGGCTCCGGGGCGGGCACGCGCCAGTTCGTCTTCGTCGCGGGCATCAGCGGCGCGGTCGTCACCATCGAGCCGCCGCTCAGCGCGAGCTTCCGCGCGGCCGACATGGTGCTGGTGCAGCTGGTCCCGCACTACACCGCCCTGACCATCAGCGGCGCCCAGACCGTTCCCGCCTTCGGCTCAACCCCCGGCGGCGTCTACGTCGCGCGGGCCACCGGCAACATCGTCGTCTCGGGCTCGCTGACCGCCAACGGCGCGGGCTTCCGCGGCGGCGCGGGCGTGACCAGCAACAGCAACAACCCCTTCCTCGGCGAGGGGCACACCGGCGCGGGCGCCCGGGCGGCCTTCAGCAGCGTGCTTCCGCTCCCGGCCAACGGCTCGGGGGGCGGCGCGGCGCCGGCCTTTGAGGACACCGCGGTCGGCGGCGGCGGCGGCGGCCACGGCGCGGCGGGCTCCGACGGGGTCAGCTTCGCGACCGGCACGGTGTCGATCGTCAGCGGCGGGACCAGCGTCGGCAGCGCCGCGCTCGGCACCTGGTTCCTTGGCGGCGGCGGCGGCGGCGGGCAGCCCGATGACGACGATGACGGTGATCCGTCGAACAACGTGACCGGCAACGGCGGCAACGGCGGCGGGCTCATCGCGCTCTACTCCGGCGGGACGCTGACGGTCAGCGGCACCCTCGGCGCCCGGGGCAGCGCGGGCGGCAACGCGAGCTGGAGCGGCTGGACGCCGATCGCCTGGTGGCGCACCGGTGAGCTGGGCGGCGGCGGCGGCGGCGCGGGCGGTCAGGTCCTGCTCGTCGCGCCGACCGTCACGGTCAGCGCCGGCGCGGTGACCGCGACCGGGGGCGCCGGCGGCACCGGGCTGTCCGACACCGTGTCCTTCCCCTACACGGTCAGCTCGGGCGGCGCGGGCGCCACCGGCCGGGTGCGGGTCGAGTCGACGGCGGCCTTCTCGGGCAGCACCAGCCCGGCTGCGGCCACCGGGGCCTTCGTGCCCTGATACCGGCCGACGCTGATTCGGCTCGGACCAACCCCAAGCGACAAGCCTCGCCCCAGCCGCGTTGGCCGAGGCCTTCGCGGCGAGCCCCCTCCTCGCTCAGAGCCACCCCAAAACGCGCCGACCCCGGGGGTTTCCAATGGGGGGCCTTTGCGGGCTGGCGCGCGGCGCGGCCATGCGCCGCGCGAAGCCTGCCCGCCGGCCC